>NZ_JBXUOY010000474.1:0-1978 GCF_057196705.1 Streptomyces sp. ATLC9
CCGCCCGCCGCGCCCGGGGGCCCGCCCGCCCCCCCGCCCCCCCCCCCCCCCCCCCCCCCCCCCCCCCCCCGGGGAGCTGCTCGCACTGGTGGAGGAGGGGGAGCCGGGCCCTGGCTGGAAGCCCGTCGTCCCGGTCGGCGTGGGCGGGGACCGCACCGCGCTGCTGGTGCACGCCGACGATCCCCGGCTGCGCCGGCTGGCCGTTCTCGACGCGGTGATCAACAACGCGGACCGCAAGGGCGGACACCTGCTGACCGCCCCGGGCGGGCGGCTGTACGGCATCGACCACGGTGTGACCTTCCACACCGACGACAAACTGCGCACCCTGCTGTGGGGCTGGGCGGGCGAGCCGCTGCCCGGGGAGGTGCTGGAACCGCTGCGCGGCCTGTCCGCCGCGCTGGCCGACGGCGCACCGCTCGCCACCCGGCTGACCGAACTGATCACCCCCGCGGAACTGGACGCCCTGCGCAAGCGGACCGAAGCCCTGACCGGCTCCGGCCGCCACCCGCTGCCCGGCGGCGACTGGCCCCCTATCCCCTGGCCGCCCGTCTGACCTGCCCGTCCGATCCACCGGTCCGGCCCGCCGGCCCCGGCGGCAGCGCCCCGTCAAGCGGGCCGCACCGGCCCCGGGCCCCGGTTCAGGCCATTACGCGCATCCCGTTCGTGGACGGCACCGCGTGCCGGTTACGCTCATGACCATGCATGCCTGGCCCGCTTCCGAGGTGCCCGCCCTGCCAGGTCAGGGCCGAGACCTCAGCCTCCACGACACCGCGACCGGCGGACGGGTGACCCTCGCCCCCGGCCCCGTCGCCCGCATCTACGTCTGCGGCATCACGCCGTACGACGCGACCCACATCGGGCACGCGGCGACCTACAACGCGTTCGACCTCGTGCAGCGCGTGTGGCTCGACACCAAGCGGCAGGTCCACTACGTGCAGAACGTCACCGACGTCGACGACCCGCTGCTGGAGCGGGCCACCGCCACCGGTGAGGACTGGACGGCCCTGGCCGAGCGCGAGACCGCCCTCTTCCGCGAGGACATGACCGCCCTGCGGATGCTCCCGCCCAGGCACTACATCGGAGCCGTGGAGTACATACCCCGGATCGTTCCCGTCATCGAGCGGCTGCGGGAGACCGGCGCCGCCTACGACCTCGACGGCGACGTCTACTTCTCCGTCGCCTCCGACCCCCATTTCGGCGAGGTGTCCGGCCTGGACTCCGGGACGATGCGGCACCTGTCGGCCGAGCGCGGCGGCGACCCGGACCGCCCGGGCAAGAAGAACCCGCTCGACCCGATGCTGTGGACGGCCGCCCGCGAGGGTGAGCCCTCCTGGGACGGCGGCTCGCTCGGCCCCGGCCGCCCCGGCTGGCACGTCGAGTGCGTCGCCATCGCCCTGGACCACCTGGGCATGGGCTTCGACGTCCAGGGCGGCGGCTCCGACCTGGCCTTCCCCCACCACGAGATGGGCGCCTCGCACGCCCAGGCGCTCACCGGCCGGTACCCCTTCGCCCGCGCCTACGTCCACGCCGGGATGGTCGCCCTCCACGGCGAGAAGATGTCCAAGTCCAAGGGGAACCTCGTCTTCGTCAGCGCGCTGCGCCGCGACGGCACCGATCCGGCCGCCGTCCGCCTGGCCCTGCTGGCCCACCACTACCGCGCCGACTGGGAGTGGACGGACGCGGTCCTCGACGAGGCGGTGGCCCGGCTCGGGCGCTGGCGGGCCGCCGTCTCCCGCCCCGACGGCCCGCCGGCCGAGGCGCTGGTGGAGGAGATCCGCGCCGCCCTCGCCGACGATCTCGACGCCCCCGCCGCGCTGGCCGCGGTCGACCGCTGGGCCGAACACCAGGAGGCGGACGGCGGTACGGACACCGGCGCGCCCGGCCTGGTCTCGCGGGCCGTGGACGCTCTGCTGGGAGTCGCGCTCTGAACCCGTGAGCAGGCGGCTGAGCACACGACGGCGACGGTGGGGCGCCCCAC
>NZ_JBXUOY010000475.1:0-1972 GCF_057196705.1 Streptomyces sp. ATLC9
CCTCACCCCCGCCCCGGCGGCCGGACCGCGCCGGGGCCGCCCGGGGGCGTCACCCGCCCCCTCCCCCCCGGCCGCGTGCGTACCCGGTTCCGGGATCCGGTCCGCGCACGGCCGGGAGATGCCTGGCCCGGGCGGGCGTCAGGAATGCGGAGGGACCTCCCCCGAGCCGCGCGGGACCAGCCGGGTGGGCAGCACGACGCGCCGCGGCGCGTCGCCCGAGCCCTCCAGCCGGCGGAAGAGCAGCTCGCCGGCTCTGCGGCCCAGCAGAGCGGGCTCCTGTGCGATGACGGTGACCGGCGGGGTCAGCAGGTCGGCCAGCTCGAAGTCGTCGAAGCCCACCAGCGCCACGCGCCGCTCCAGACCCGCCAGCACCCGTACCACGGTGACGGTCACCCGGTTGTTGCCCGTCAGCAGCGCGGTGACCGGCCCCGCGGCCGACTCCCGCCCCGCCAGCATGCGCTCGGCGTCGGCCCGTACGCGCCCGGGGTCGGTGGGACCGAGCGCGACCCACGAGCCGTCCACCGCGAGCCCGGCCTGCGCCATCGCGGCCCGGTAGCCGCGCAGCCGCTCGGCGGCGGTGTGGATGCGCGGCAGGTCGCCGATGAAACCGATCCTGCGGTGGCCGTGGGCGATGAGGTGCGCCACGCCCTCACGCGCACCCGTGAAGCTGTCGGAGAGCACCGTGTCGGCCTCGATGCGGGCGGCGGGGCGGTCCACGAAGACGGTGGCGATCCCGGCGGAGATCTCCGGCTCCAGGTAGCGGTGGTCGTCGCCGGCCGGAACGACCACCAGCCCGTCCACGCGCCGGGCGCACAGGGCGAGCGCCAGTTCCCTCTCGCGTTCGCCGTCCTCGGCGCTGGAGCCGTTGATCAGCAGCGCGCCGTGCGCCCGGGCGACCTCCTCGACGGCGCGGCTGAGGGGGGCGTAGAAGGGGTCGGCGAGGTCCTCCAGGACCAGGCCGATGCTCGCGGTACGGCCCTTGCGCAGGATACGGGCGCTGTCGTTGCGGCGGAAGCCGAGGGCGGTGATGGCCTCGCGCACCCTGCGCTCGGTGTCGAGGGTGACGCCGGGTTCGCCGTTGACGACCCGGGAGACGGTCTTGAGACCGACCCCGGCGCGGGCGGCCACGTCCTTCATCGTCGGCCGCAGCCCGTAGCGGCGCTGGGAGGTGCGGGCGGGGCGGGCGGTGTCGGCCACTTGGGGTCTCGTCCTGTCGTCGGCGGGCGGTGACACGGTCGCGCACGGCGCATGCTCGTGCGTCGACGGCCTCAGAGCATAGAGCCGGCCGATGAAGTGGACAACGTTGTCAGAAATAGGTGAGACTCTCCGCCCATGGATCAGGATCTTCTCGCCGCCCTCGACATCGGCGGAACCAAGATCGCGGGCGCGCTGGTGGACGACCGCGGACGGCTGCTGCTGCGGACCCGGCGGCCGACCCCGGCGAGGGAGCCGGGCGAGGGCGTGATGCGTGCGGTGGCCGAAGTGCTCGGCGAACTGAGGGCGTCGGCCCAGTGGCCGCGCGTGGCGGCCCTGGGCATCGGAAGCGCCGGACCGGTGAACGCCCGGCGGGGCACGGTGAGCCCGGTCAACATCCCCGGCTGGCGGGACTACCCGCTGGTGGCGGGGGTGCGCGCCGCCGTCGGGGGGATGCCCGTGACGCTGGTGGGCGACGGTGTGGCGATCACCGCCGCCGAGCACTGGCAGGGCGCGGCGCGCGGCCGGGACAACGCCCTGTGCATGGTCGTCTCCACCGGAGTGGGCGGCGGGCTGGTCCTGGACGGCAGACTGCACCCCGGGCCGACCGGCAACGCCGGCCACATCGGCCACATCAGCGTGGATCTCGACGGCGACCCCTGCCCGTGCGGGGCGCGCGGCTGCGTGGAGGGCCTGGCCAGCGGCCCCAACATCGCCCGCCGGGCCCTGGCGAACGGCTGGCGGCCCGGGCCGGACGGCGACACCAGCGCCCGCGGGG
>NZ_JBXUOY010000476.1:0-1963 GCF_057196705.1 Streptomyces sp. ATLC9
CCCCGCGGGGTGCGGCCACCCGGATTCGCGCGCCGGCGGGGATCAGCGGCCGCGCAGCCGCTCCGTCTCGCGCCGCTCCCGCTTGGTCGGGCGGCCGGTGCCGCGGTCGCGCCGGGCGGCCGGGGCGGTGTACTCGCGCGGGGGCGGGGGCGGGCTGTTGTCGACGAAGCACTCCGCCGCGACGACGGCGCCGACCCGCTTGCGCACCAGGCGCGTGACGACGACGATCCGGTCGCGTCCCAGGTGGCGCAGCCGCACCTCGTCACCGGGGCGTACCGGATGGGAGGCCTTCACGCGGTCACCGTTGATGCGGACATGGCCTCCGCGGCAGGCGGCGGCGGCCGTCGAACGTGTCTTGGTGAGCCGGACGGACCAGATCCAGCTGTCGATCCGTACGCTCCCCTCCTGTGCAGCCATGCCCCCGACTCTAGAGGAGCGCGCCGTGCGGCGGGGGCGCCGTCTCCTCTCTCCGTCCTTCGCTGCCGCAACGGCGCCTTTGGCGGCCGGTGTGCGGGCGCGGGGGCGCCGCGGAAAACCCGCACAGGGGTCTTGACGGGCGGCGCCGACGGGAGGAAGGTCTGGCAGCGAATATGGGAGCGCTCCCAGCAAGCGGCGGGCCGTGCCGTGAGGAGCGCTCGGTCGGACCGCCCACCTCAGGAGCCGGAAACGTGCAGAGACGCAGAAGAGGCGCTGTCGCAGCAGCGGCCGCCGCGCTGGCGCTGGTCGCCGGGGCCGGTGCGGCCGGGGCCGCCGACCGGACGGCGCAGGGGGCCGAGAAGCGGGTGCGGGGCGGGGAGCGCCTGTATGTGCCGCCCGCCAACCCCGACGCGTACACGCAGATCAGGGAGCTGGTGGGGGAGCGGAAGTACCGGGACGCCGTCGGCGTCGCCCGGATGGTGACCACACCCCAGGCGGTCTGGCTCAACGGCAACGGGGACGACAGCCGCATCCGGCAGGAGGTGGCCCGCACCGTGCGGGACGCCGCGCGCAAGCGCGCCCTGCCGGTGCTCGCGCTCTACAACGTCCCCGGGCGCGACTGCTCGCAGTACTCGGCGGGCGGCGCGGCGAACACCGCCGAGTACAAGGCCTGGATCGACGAGGTCGCCAGGGGCATCGGCGGAAAGAAGGCGCTGATCGTCCTGGAACCCGACTCCCTCGCCCTGCTGCCCTCCGACTGCGGTCAGGACGACGACGAGGGTACCCTGACCGCCGCCCGCTACGCGGAGCTCGACTACGCCGTCGAGACCCTCTCGGCCCGGCCCGGCACCACCGTCTACCTCGACGCCGGCCACAGCGGCTGGCACAGCGTGAGGTCCATCGTGCCCCGGCTGGTCGAGGCCGGGATCGAGCGGACCGCCGGCTTCTACCTCAACGCCTCCAACTACCGGGCCGACGACGAACTGGCCTGGTACGGCAGGCTGGTCTCCGGGTGCGCGGAGTACGTCCGGGGCGGCGGCGACCCGGCCGCCTGCCCCGACCAGTGGTCCGACAGGAACGACGCCCAGGCCTGGCTGGAGGAGAACGTCACCGCCGACCCGTCCGACCAGCCCCACTTCGTCACCGACACCAGCCGCAACGGCAAGGGCCCCTGGACCCCGCCGACGGACCAGTACCCGGACCCGCAGGACTGGTGCAACCCGCCGGACCGCGGCCTGGGCGCGCGGCCGGCCACCCGCACCGGCGACCCGCTGCACGACGCCCGCCTGTGGATCAAGATCCCCGGGGAGTCGGACGGTCTGTGCCTGCGCGGCACCGAAGGGCCCCATGATCCCGCACGCGGAATGGTCGATCCGGCGGCCGGCCAGTGGTTCCCGCAACAGGCGCTGGAACTGGTGCGCAACGCGGAACCGCCGCTCCGCCCCTGAACCGCGACCGCCCGCCCGGAGGCTCACCGCGCCTGGAGCCCCGGTCGGGAACACCCGGCCCGGGGGGGGGGGGGGGGGGGGGGGGGCGGGGCGGGGGC
>NZ_JBXUOY010000477.1:0-1941 GCF_057196705.1 Streptomyces sp. ATLC9
GGCCTGCCGGATCCTGGGCGTCTCCCGGGCCACGCCGCACCGGCGGCGGAACCCGAAACCGCCCACGGCCGGGGAACGCCGGCCGTTCCACCATCCCGCGCAGCTGTCCGAGGACGAGCGCCGCACCGTGCTGGAGCTCCTCGCCTCGCCCCGCTTCGTGGACAAGTCACCGGGCCAGGTGTGGGCCACTCTGCTGGACGAGGGCCTCTACCTGTGCTCACAGGCCACCATGTACCGGCTCCTGCGCGAGGCCGGCCAGACCGGCGAACGCCGCGCCCAGGCCCGCCATCCGGCGAAGAAAAAACCCGAACTCCAGGCCCGGGGGCCCAGCGAGGTCTGGTCGTGGGACATCACGAAACTGAAAGGACCCGCCCGCGGCGTCTACTACCAGCTGTACGTCATGCTGGACATCTTCTCCCGCAAGGTCGTGCACTTCGAGATATGGCCCACCGAGACCGGAACCCTGGCCAAAGAATTCATCGAGCACGCCATCACCGCGAACGGCGGGGTGCCGCCTCGGGCGATCCATGCCGACCGCG
Organism: Streptomyces sp. ATLC9; assembly: GCF_057196705.1. Taxonomy (NCBI): domain Bacteria; kingdom Bacillati; phylum Actinomycetota; class Actinomycetes; order Kitasatosporales; family Streptomycetaceae; genus Streptomyces; species Streptomyces sp. ATLC9. The sequence continues at coordinate 540 of NZ_JBXUOY010000477.1, forward strand.
GAACGTCGATGACCTCCAACACCGTGTCCGGACTCCTCGCCGTACTCGGCATCGAACAGTCACACTCCCGCCCCCGCATATCGAACGACAACCCGTATTCGGAAGCCAACTTCAAAACCCTCAAATACTGTCCAGCATTCCCCGGAACCTTCGGATCCATCGAGGACGCGAACACGTTCTGCGAACACTTCTTCCGCTATTACAACTTCCAGCACCGCCATTCCGGAATCGGCTGGCACACCCCGGCCTCGGTCCATGACGGCAGCGCCCACGCCGTCCAGGCCCGCCGGGCGGACGTCCTGCACGCGGCCTACCGCGCCCACCCCGAACGCTTCCACCGCCGCCCCGTCCCGCCACCCCTGCCGGAGCGCGTGTGGATCAACCCGCCCACCGCCGAATCCACTGACGAAACATCACCACAGACCGCACAAGCAGCCTGACGTCTCAGTCGGATTGACAGCTACCGTCGGGGTTCAGCTCGGGTGCGTAGGCGGGCAGGAAGTGCAGCTCGACCTGGTCGGCGTGGTCGGCGAGCCAGTCGCGGACGGTGCGGGAGCGGTGGGCGGGGTGCCGGTCCACGATCAGGTGGACCTTGCGGTCGAAGTGCCCGATCAGGCGGGTGAGGAAGCGGCACATCACGGCTGCGTCGAAGCTGCCAGTGAAGACCATGAAGTGGATACGGCCCCTGGTGCTGATCGCGGACATCGCGTTGACGGAGAAGCGGTTACCGCTGCGGCGCACGATCGGGGTGCGGCCCTGCTCGGCCCAGGTGCGGCCGGTGACCTGATCGGGGCGGATACCGACCTGGTCGGCGAAGAGCACCTCGGTTCCCTCGGCCTTCGCCTTGGCACGGATCGCCGGCCAGGTCTCCTGGTGCCAGCAGCGCACCGCCTGCTCGTCCTGCTCGACGGCCCGCTTGTCCGGGCGTTGGAACGACAGTCCCCAGCGCTTGAGGTACTTGCCCACGCCCTGCTCGGTCAGCCGCACCCGGTACAGCTTCGCAACCAGTTCCCCGACCTGGGAACGCGTCCACAGCTGCCCGGCAAGCCCCAGGTCACACGGCTGATGGTCCAAGATCGCCTGCCGGATGGCCTGCTGCTCGGCGTCCGAGAGGACCTGGTGCTCACCGACACGCTTCCCGCGTGGCCGGGCCAGCAGTGCATCTCGCCCACCGGCCAGCCACTGAGCCTCTTCCAACCTGACGAGTGGTTGGACCGGCGACCCCGGTGGCGGGCATGAGGAAAGCTCCTGGTGGACGGGTTCACGACCAAGATCACCAGTCCGCCAGGAGCTCTCGTGCTTGTCTACCCGTCTGCCATCGATCTGTCCAGCCGCACCCCGCAGCGTCTCGCCGGTCTGCTCGCGGGGCACCGGCGTCGGATCGGCTCCCGCTGGCGCCGCC
>NZ_JBXUOY010000478.1:0-1925 GCF_057196705.1 Streptomyces sp. ATLC9
GCCCCGGCGGCCTCCCGGGCGGGCGGTGCGGCGCAGGGGGAGGAACGCCAGCAGCAGGGCGATCCCGCCGACGTAGCGCCAGAAGGACAGGGCGATCGGCCCCAGATCGCTGGCGCGGTACAGCAGGGCGGCCGCGGCTCCGGCGGTGCCCCAGGCGACTCCGGCGACGACCAGGTAGAGCAGTCCGCGCCCGACGGACAGTCCGCCGGTGGGCACGGAGGCGTTTGCGAAATCACCGCCTCCGCCGGTGGGCGCGGCGGTGGACAGGGCGGAAGTGGGCTTCGACACGTGTGGGTTCTCCGCGTGTATCGGGAAGTCGTCAGGTGGTCCCGTACGCGGGCAGCGATGACCTGCGCGGCGGCGCTGACGCCGACGCGGTTCTCCTCGGCGGCCCGCCCTAGGCGGCGGGCGGGGGAAGCACGGTCGAATGCATGCCCGCACCCTACGGTGCGGGCGCGTCCTGCGACAACCGCCGCTCCGCGCGCTCTCCCCCGCCCGTGACCGCCCCTTCGCAACTCCCCGCGGCCACCGGCCCGGGAGGTGGTGCGGGAGGAGCCGCGGGCGTGGCGCGCTGCGCGACGAACGCGCCCGCCAGCACCACCGCACCGCCGAACAGCTGCACCGCCGACAGCCGCTCGTCCAGCAGCATCCAGGCCAGCACGGTGGCCACCACCGCCTCCAGGCAGGCCACCACCCCTGCCACCTGCGGCGAGAGCCTGCGTACCGAGACCACTCCGGTCAGATAGGCGGCCACGGTCGCCACCAGCACGATCCAGCCCAGCAGTACGGCCGCGGGCACCTGTGCGCCGGATGCCGGGAGGCCCGCCAGTTCGGCCCTCCCGCCCAGCACCGACCACTCCATCTCCCAGGGCCGGGCGACGGCGGTGAGCACCAGCGCGCCGATGAGCAGCCCGTAGGCGATGACACCCAGTGGATCGGGAACCCCGTCCCTGCCGGGGTCCTTGCCGGGTTCGCCGGTCCCGTGGGCGGACAGGACGAAGTAGCCGACCTGGCAGCAGGCGGCGCCCAGCGCCAGCAGCAGCCCCCAGAGGTCGAAGCCGAGCCCGGCCCAGATCTCCACCACGCACGCCAGGCCGCCGACCGCGAGCACCACCCCGATCCCCGCCGCCCGGCTCACCGGACGGCGCTGGACGAAGCGCACCCAGCCCAGCAGCAGCGCGGGCCCGAGGTACTCCACCAGCAGGGCGACTCCGACCGGGATGCGGGAGATCGCCGCGAAGTAGCACGCCTGTACGCCCGCGACGGCCAGCAGCCCGAACCCGGCCAGCAGCGCCGGCCGCCGCAGCAGCAGACCGCGGTGGCGCCAGGCCAGCGGCAGCAGCACGACGGCGGCGCCCGCGACCCTGAGCCAGGTCACGTGCAGCGGGTCGAGCCCGGCGGTGATCAGCGGCTTCGCCGCCGGGCCGGAACCGCCGAAGGCGACGGCGGAGAAGAGGGCGAGGGTGAGACCGGTGCTCGCCCCCGAGGGGGCGGACGGGGATGTCGGGGCATGCACCGGCCCATCATGCCAGCGCCCGACAGGCGTGTCAGCGGCTGCGCCCCTGACAGGGCTTCGGGGAGCGGTCCCCGGCGCCCCGCGCCACCGTTCCCACGAATGCCTGAGCGGAAGCGGGACCGGGTACGGGTACGGCGCCCGCGCGGCGCAGCACCTCCACCGCCCGGCAGCACGGATCGGCGAGCAGCGCGTCCAGCAGGTCCACGCCCTCCACCCGTGCGCCGCCCCCTGCCCGTGCCCGGCGGAGGGCTTCCTCCAGCGCCGCCGCGGCGGCGGGGGACCAGCCGGGGACACCGCCCGGCGCGGCGGCCGATGCCTCCGCGGCCCCCCCCTCCGTCACGCCTGCCGTGCCCGCCGGGTCCGACTCGACCAGACCGTGCAGCAGGTGGGCGGTGTCGGCGTGCCGGTC
>NZ_JBXUOY010000479.1:0-1852 GCF_057196705.1 Streptomyces sp. ATLC9
CCCCGAACACCCCCCCGAGGGCGCACCCGCAGCCCCGCCCGACGGCGCGGGGCGCCAACGGCCGGGAGGCGGTCCGCCCTCGGAGGGTGCTGCGGGTCGTGCCGGGGCCGGTGGTTACTCGGCGGCCGGAACGATGTTCACGACCTTGCGGCCACGCGCGGTGCCGAACTGCACCGCACCGGCGGCCAGCGCGAACAGGGTGTCGTCGCCGCCGCGGCCCACGCCGGAGCCCGGGTGGAAGTGGGTGCCGCGCTGGCGGACCAGGATCTCGCCCGCGTTGACGACCTGACCGCCGAAGCGCTTCACGCCGAGCCGCTGGGCATTGGAGTCGCGACCGTTCCGAGTGGACGATGCGCCCTTCTTGTGTGCCATCTCTCCTCAGTCCCTTACTTCGTCGCCGGGGCGTCGATGCCGGTGATCTTCAGCGCGGTGTGCAGCTGACGGTGACCGATCCGCTTGCGGTAGCCGGTCTTGTTCTTGTACTTCATGATGTCGATCTTGGCACCCTTGTGGTGGTCCACGACCTCGGCGTGGACCTTCACGCCGGCCAGGACCCACGGGTCGCTGGTGACCGCGTCGCCATCGACGATGAGCAGGGTCGAGAGCTCGACGCTGTCGCCGACCTTGCTGGTGGAGATACGGTCAACCTCGATGACATCGCCGACGGACACCTTCTGCTGGCGGCCGCCGGTGCGCACGATCGCGTACACGCGGAACTCTCTCTCGCTCGTGGGTGGGGCCCCTGATGCCAGCCGCTCGCCACGGGCGGGGCCCGTGCGGATCCGAGTGGATTGAGCGGCCTCTCCTCGCGCTCACGCGACACCTCGCGGAGTGCGTGGAGGGATTTGCTCAGGAGCCTGGCGTGTCCATCGACACGCCGCGACGGTCAAGGTTACGGGGCTTTGTCGCGGGGGGTCAAACCGGCCCCGGACGCCCGTCGGCGTCCGGGGCCGGTCGTCCTCCTTCCGTCAGTCCTCGGCCGGGGCCGAGACGGACTGCGGATCCTGCTGCTCGGCCGCCGCGGTCCTGCGGGCGGCCGTCTTCTTGGCGGCGGTCTTCCTCGCCACCGTCTTCTTGGCGGTCGTCTTCTTGGCAGCCGACTCCGCGGTCTTCTTGGTCGCCGCCTTCTTGGCCGTCGTCTTCTTGGCGGCGGTCTTGGAGGCCGCCGTCTTGGCGGTGGCCTTCTTCGCCGTGGACGCGGTCTTCTTGGCGGCGGCCTTCTTGGCCGTCTTGCGGGCCGTCTTCTTCGCCGGAGCGGCCTCCTCCCCGGCGGGGGCCTCCGCGACCGGTTCCGAGGGGGTCTCCCCCGGAACCTCGGCCGGCGCCTCGGCGACCGGCTCCTCCACGGAGGGGACGGGCTCGGCGGAGGGGACGGCGGGCTCGGTGATCTCGGCCGACTCGGGAGATCCGGCCGGGGCCGCCGCACGGCGCACCACGCGGCGGCGGGGGCGGGCCGGCGGAGCGGCGGCCTCGGAGGCGGGCTCCGCCACCACCTCGGCCGGCTCCTCCGCGGGCGCCCGCGGCGCCTCCTCGGCGGCCGGAACCACCGTCACCGCGGCCTCCACCTCGGCAGCCGCCTTCGGCGGACCCGCCGGAGCCGACACCTTGCGCGCACCACGGCGCCGGGTACGCGGTGCGGCCTCCTCCGCGGCCGGCTCGGGCACGGCCGGCTCGGGAGCCGCGGTCTCGGGGACCACGACCTCCGCCGGAGCCTCCGCGGGCTCCGCCACCACCTCGGCCGGCTCCCCCGCGGGCGCCCGCGGCGCCTCCTCGGCGGCCGGAACCACCGTCACCGCGGCCTCCACCTCGGCAGCCGCCTTCGGCGGACCCGCCGGAGCCGACACCTTGCGGC
>NZ_JBXUOY010000480.1:0-1828 GCF_057196705.1 Streptomyces sp. ATLC9
TGGTGTAAGACCTCAACGGAGTACTCCGGGCGGGCAGTCGGTGATGAAGCAGAAAACCCCACGGCGCGAGCCGTAGGAATCCCCCTCCTTCAGGAGGGGGAGGAAGTCAAGCTGGTCTTCCCGCTGATGTTCCTGGTCCTGTTCGGCGCGCTGTTCAAGAACGACACGACGGCGCGGGCGGAGATCGTCCAGATAGGCCGGGTGGAGATCTTCGACTCCCTGCCGCGCGACGCGCGGCAGGGAGTGGAGGAGGTCCTGGAGATCAGGCGGTCCGACGACCGGGAGGCGGCCCTGGAGGAGGTCCGCGCGGGCGACGTGGACGCCGCCGTCTGGCAGGAGGGCGACCAGGTGCGGCTGCGCTACTCGGCCGCCGACCAGGTACGGGCGGGGAACGCGCGGGCACTGGTCGACTCGGTCGTCCAGCAGGCGAACATCGCCGCGACCGGGCGGCCGCCCGCCTACGAGCTGACCGCCCGCCAGGTGGAGGACGAGTCGCTGCGGGCGATCCAGTTCCTCACCCCCGGCCTGCTCGGCTGGGCGGTGGCGATGGGCGCGGTCTTCGGGTCGGCGTTCACCCTGGTCAACTGGCGCAGGAAACGCATCCTGCGGCGGCTGTGGCTGGCCCCGGTGAGCGCGGGCACGGTCATCGCGGCCCGGGTGGGGGTGAGCGTGGGGCTGGCCCTCGTCCAGACCGCGGTCTTCCTCGGTGTGGCCTCCCTCCCCTACTACGGCCTGGAGCTGAGCGGCCACTGGTGGCTGGCCGTGCCGCTGGTGGTGTGCGGCACGCTGGCCTTCATGTCCATCGGGCTGGTCGTCGGCGCCTGGACGAAGACCGAGGAGGCGGCGAACGGGGTCGCCCAGGTGGTCATCCTGCCGATGGCCTTCCTCTCCGGCGCCTTCTTCCCGCTGGAGGGGGCGCCGTCCTGGGTACGGGCGGTCTCCGGCCTGTTCCCGCTGACGTATCTGAACGAGGCGATGCAGGACGTCCTCTCCCGCGGCCAGTCCTGGGGCGCGGCGCTGCCCGTCATGGGCGGCCTGCTGCTCTTCGCGACGGTCCTGACGGCCGTGGCCGCCCGGCTCTTCCGCTGGGACGACGCCTGAGGCCCCGCCCGGCCGCCCGTCCGGATCGTGCCCTCGGCGGCCGTGCCCCGAGCCCCCGGGGCACGGCCGGGTATCTGCGACCATGGGGGGCGTGATGGAGATTCCGCGTGGCGACGTGCAGACGCAGACCTTCTTCGAGCAGGTCGGAGGCGAGGAGACGTTCCGGCGGCTGGTGCGCCGCTTCTACGAGGGCGTCGCCGGGGACCCGCTGCTGCGGCCGATGTACCCGGAGGAGGACCTCGGGCCGGCCGAGGAGCGGCTGGCGCTCTTCCTGATGCAGTACTGGGGCGGTCCGCGCACGTACGGCGAGCAGCGTGGGCATCCTCGGCTGCGCATGCGGCACATGCCCTTCAGGGTCGACCGCGCCGCCCACGACGCCTGGCTGCGGCACATGCGCGACGCCGTGGACGAGCTCGGCCTGTCCCCCGAGCACGAGCGGCAGCTGTGGGACTACCTGGTCTACGCGGCCGCCTCGATGGTCAACACCCCGGACTGACCCCCCGTACCGCGCACGCACACGGCGGAGCCCCGGCCCCGGCCCCGGTCCCCTCCCCGGGCCGGGGCTCCGCCCTCGCCGTTCACGGGACGCCTTCGTCGTTCGCGGGGGGGCGTCCTCACAGCGGGGTGACGCTCAGCCCCGGCCCGCCGCGTCCGGAGCCGCGCACGGCGACCGAGCCGTACGGGGTGCGCAGCCGCAGCCAGGCCCCGGCTGCCAGCACCGCCACCG
>NZ_JBXUOY010000481.1:0-1802 GCF_057196705.1 Streptomyces sp. ATLC9
GCTACCGGGACTATTCGCAGTGCACCGGGCTTCAGCCCGGTGGTGAAGCGAATCTGAGAGCTGCTCTGACCTCAGCTGTGGGCACGGATCTGTACTGTTCACCTCAGCCCGGGTCAGAGTGGCCGGTTCTGCTGCTCGATGTACTGCTTCACGATGCTGAGCGGCGCGCCGCCGACGGACCCGGCGAAGTACGAGCCGGACCACAGGCGCTGTGCCCGCCAGTAGTGGCGGACGAGGTCGGGGAACTCCTGGCGGAGCCTGCGGGAGGACACGCCTTTGAGGGAGTTCACCAGTCTGGACACGGCAACCTTCGGCGGGAAGTTCACGAGGAGGTGGACGTGGTTGTTCTCGCCGTTGAACTCGACCAGCTCGGCCTCGAAGTCCTTGCACACGGCCCGCATGATCTCCTCGCACCGCGTCAGGTGCCGGTCAACGAAGACGGAGTGCCGGTACTTCGTCACGAAAACCAAGTGGACATGCATGCGGAAGATGCAGTGACGACCAGTACGAACGTTCTCATCGATACCCATAAACCAACTGTGTATCATGATCCGTATGCAGCTTCGGTACAGCTTCCGCCTGTACCCGAGCGCCGGTCAGCGCATGGCGTTGGCAACGGCGTTCGGGTGTGCGCGGGTCGTCTTCAACGACGCGCTTCGCGCTCGGGAGACCGCCCGCAGCGAGGGGCTGCCGTTCCCGAAGACCGGCGACCTGTCGAAGGCGCTGATCACCGAGGCGAAGAACACCCCGGAGCGGGCGTGGCTCGGCGAGGTGTCGGCGGTCGTTCTCCAGCAGTCGCTGCGCGACCTGGACACCGCGTACCGGAACTTCTTCGACGGCCTGAAGGGCAAGCGCCCGCGCATGGGCGCGCCCCGGTACAAGTCGAAGAGGGACACCCGGCAGTCGGTCCGGTTCACCGCGAACGCCCGCTGGTCGATCACGCCGGGGCAGAAGCTGCGCCTGCCGAAGATCGGCGACGTCAAGGTGAAGTGGTCCCGCTCCCTGCCCTCGACGCCGTCCACGGTGACCGTGGTCAAGGACGCGGCAGGCCGGTACTTCGCGTCCTTCGTTGTGGAGACCGGCCCGGAGGAAGTCCTGCCCCAGGTCGCGCCCGAGGTGGGCATCGACCTCGGACTCGGACACTTCGCGGTCCTCTCCGACGGGACGAAGATCGACAGCCCGCGCTTCCTGCGCCGGGCCGAAAAACGCCTGAAGAAGGCGCAGCGCGCCCTCTCCCGCAAGGAGAAGGGCAGCAAGAACCGGGGCAAGGCCAGGATCCGCGTCGCACGGGCACACGCCCGTGTCGCGGACGCGCGCCGCGAGTTCCACCACCAGCTCTCCACCAAGCTGATCCGCGAGAACCAAGCGGTCGCCGTGGAGGACCTGTCGGTGAAGGGACTCGCGCGCACGCGCCTGGCCAAGTCCGTGCACGACGCCGGATGGTCGGCGTTCGTGAACATGCTGGAGTACAAGGCCGCACGGTACGGCCGCACCCTCGTGAGGATCGGCCGGTTCGAGCCGACCTCCCAGGTGTGCTCGCGGTGCGGCGTCAAGGACGGCCCCAAGCCCCTCCACATCCGAGAGTGGACGTGCCAGGCGTGCGGGGCGGTCCTGGACCGGGACATCAACGCGGCGGTCAACGTCGCCAAGGCCGCCGGACTGGCGGCATCAGCCTGTGGAGCGCAGGTAAGACCGGGACTCGTCCCGGCACCGCGCCACGAAGCAGGAACCCACCCGACACCGCAGCCTTCAACGGCACGGCAAGCGGGAATCACCGTCCTTCAGGGCAGCGAGGATGTCAA
>NZ_JBXUOY010000483.1:0-1712 GCF_057196705.1 Streptomyces sp. ATLC9
TCCGCCCTGGCGGCGAACCGGCGTTCCCTGCCCTGCTCCGCAGGAGCTTCGTTTCCTCCCCGCCCTAAAGGACGGGGCATCCACGAAGGAGAGCCCCGATGACTCAATCCTTTCACGGAATCGAGTCTCTACCTGCCCCCGGGCGGTTCACCTCGGCCCCGGTATCGAGACCGGTCTACCGGCGCGAGGGCTCTGCGGCCCGGTCCGGGAGGCCGGTCTCGTGCCTGCGGTGCCGTTGCACGCATGTTGCACAGCCACCCGTTGGGAGCCGGTTCCGGCCGGTGTCAGTCGGACAGCAGGACCTGCCGGGGCCGGGGCCGGGGCGTCCGTCCGGCCCGGGAGGCCGGGAAACCCCGCCTGGCCTGCAAGGAAGCGGCCCAGCCGAGGCTGGGCCGGTGGTGCCCCCGGCAGGACTCGAACCTGCGGCCAAGCGCTTAGAAGGCGCCTGCTCTATCCACTGAGCTACGGGGGCCCAAGCGGTCGCGGACGGACGGCGGAGCGCCCCCGGGTGACCTTGCCGCGACAAGGATAGGGGCCCGGGTGCTTCCTCCCGGCTGCTTCACGTCCGCGACACCCTGTGGAGGTTCAGTGAAGCGATCCCGATAATCGCAGGCGAGTACGAATCATGCACCGGTTTGAACGCTCGGTGGGGCGGGTGTTGTGCAGTCGTTATGCCCCCTGTCCGCGATGCGGCGCGGGCCACAGGGGTCAAAACACCCCGTTATAGCCCTAATGCGCTTCAGAAACCAATCGAAATTGGGCATTCTGCGCATGTGGCGATCTTGGAAGCTAGGACCGAACTGCTCGACGCGCTCACCACACTGCGTGACCGCGTCGCCGCAGCCCGCTTTCCGCTGCCGCTGCCCGGGGCCGAGCGCGCCCGCCGCTCCCGCAGCGAGCTGCTCGCCCAGCTCGACGACTACCTGGTGCCCAGACTGCGCGCCCCCGAGGCGCCGCTGCTCGCCGTCGTCGGCGGTTCCACCGGTGCCGGGAAGTCCACCCTGGTCAACTCGCTCGTCGGGCGCCGGGTCAGCGACGCGGGGGTGCTGCGGCCCACCACGCGCACGCCCGTGCTGGTCTGCCACCCCGCCGACCAGCACTGGTTCGCCGGACCCCGCGTACTGCCCGGGCTGAGACGGGTCTGGACGCCGCGGCGGGACGACTGCCGGGCCGCGGAGGACGGGCTTCCCTCCCTCCCCGACGAGGACCACGCGGCGGACGGCGGCGACGCCGGCGCCGACGCCCCGCCCGCGCTCACCGTCGAGACCGCCGAGGCCGTGCCCGTAGGGCTCGCCCTGCTGGACTCGCCCGACATCGACTCCCTGGTGACCGCCAACCGCCAACTGGCCGCCGAGCTGTTCTGCGCCGCCGACGTCTGGATCCTGGTCACCACCGCCTCCCGCTACGCCGACGCGATCCCCTGGCACCTGCTGCGCAGCGCCCGCGAGTACGACGTGACCCTGGCCACCGTGCTGGACCGGGTGCCCCACCAGGTCGCCGACGAGATCTCCCGCCGGTACACCGCCCTGCTGGCGCGGGCCGGTCTCGGTGACGTGCCCTGCTTCACCGTCCCGGAGCTGCCCGAGTCCGCGCGCGGCGGCTCCGGACTGCTGCCCGCCACGGCCGTGGCGGAGCTGCGCGAGTGGCTGCTCCACCACGCCGGGGACCCCGCCGCCCGCGCGGTCGCCGCCGGCCGGACCGCCGCCGGGGCC
>NZ_JBXUOY010000484.1:0-1712 GCF_057196705.1 Streptomyces sp. ATLC9
GGTGTAAGACCTCAACGGAGTACTCCGGGCGGGCAGTCGGTGATGAAGCAGAAAACCCCACGGCGCGAGCCGTAGGAATCCCCCTCCTTCAGGAGGGGGAGGAAGTCAAGGCACGACGCTCCGTCACCACCGAAAGCGAGACAGGGCCGTCCACTGGACACACCCGTGGGCGGCGACCGCGTTGAAGGCGGAGCGGACAGCCGCAGGCCCACGGTCGCAGCGGCAGATCTCTCAGCGACGCTGAAGCCTTACGACTGCAGGTGGATGGTCCGACCAGGCCCCAGTCGTGAAGGGCCGCCGTTCGCTCCCGCTGTCGTCAGTACCGCAAGGTCGGTATTGACGACAGCGGGCAGGGCAACACTCACTATTGGGCGCGGCTCAGCCTTTGCGCTGCTGCTCGGCCAGGTGGTCCGCGTGGTCACGCCGCGAACGCCCCCATACGTTGACCGCGGCACCAGGCCCGCGACCAGGCGTGGCTTCCTCTGTTCGCAACTTGGCTGCGACCTTGCGTATCTGCGCGTCATCAGGTCCGCGGTCGAGGTAGAACAGGGACTCGTCCACCGGCTTGTCATCGCCGCCCCAGCGGACCACTCCCTCGCAGTCCGCGAGTATGTCCCGCACCACGAACTCTTGGAGCGGGAAGAGACTGCCCTCGGCGGCTGCGCCGGGTCGGATGCGGACCGCGGTGCCGGAGGCGAGATTCGACTCCGGCTTCGCCATACCCAGACCGTTGCCCCTCTGCCAGCCGGCCAGATCGGGACTGTGGAGCTGTTCGACCTCGTAGTGGAAGCGGCGCACCACGTGGAGCAGGATCGTCTCAGGGTCGCCGATCCAGACCGGCACGCTGAGTCCGGAGCCGGCCACCGCACGGGTCCACACCTGGGAGTTGTGGTCGGTGTTGTCCTGCACTGGCCAGCCGTTGGCCGTGGTCTTGCGCGGCTTCGCAGTGCTCTTCTTTCCTGCGGCCCTCGCCTTGTCGGCGGCCCCGGCCCACGCGGCAGTCGGGCCCGCGAGGCTGATGGTTGCCGTCGTGCCCAGTACGGCTGCGCCTCTGACGACTGTCCGCCGTGCTATTCCGTTCTCCACGCTTCTTCCCTCTCCACTGGTGCTGTTCATGTAGTCCTCGCTGGGTTTTCGTTCAGCCGATTCCGATCCCCACGAAGAAGGGAGCGAGGGTCGCCGTCACACACACCAGCCAGTACAGGTACGGCGGCGGGGCGTCGAGCATCTTGCGCCGCAGCCAGATGTTGACCAGTGCCCAGAGTCCGCCGAAGCAGGCCACTACGGGGACAACGATGACCAGCCAGAGCAGCATCCCGTCGTCCTCGTCCGGATTCCGACTGGTCCAGCCAAGCTCGGCCAGAGGGCCATTGGACAGGACGTACCAGACCAGGAAGATCGGCACGATCGCCGGGATGCCGAGCAGGAGGTTGACCGCCACCGGGACGAATGACTTCCACGGCTGTGTGTTCTTCATAGGTCTCCGTGTCTCAGCTGGCGCGGCTGAGTTTGTTGTAGTTCTCCAGGACGTTGTACAGACCGATCAGCTCACGACCGTATTGTTCGGCCTTATCACCGGTTCCGTTGTAGCGAGCCAGCAATGAGCCCTTCCCAGTAATGGATCATGACGTTGCGTGATCGTTCAGATGGTGCGGTCGTATTCGAGTTGGAGCAGGACGAGGGCTGCGGCGGCGATCTTCGTGATACGGCTG
>NZ_JBXUOY010000485.1:0-1707 GCF_057196705.1 Streptomyces sp. ATLC9
GGCCGGGGTCGGGGCACGTACGGGCGAGCCCGGCCCGTGGGCCGGGGACCTCCGCCCGGTGCCCCCCGGCACCTCGTCCCCTCACGGCGGCGAGCCGTACGGCGAGGAGCCGCCCGGGGGGCGGACGCCGTCCGCACCGGGCTGGGGCGAGGAGGAAGGCGACCGCTACCGCGGCCCCACCACCGCGCTCGCCGCCGAGCGCGCCCGCCAGACCAGGATGGCGATCGTCGGCGCCGTCACCGAGCGCTGGGCCCCCGAGCAGGCCGGGCCCGTCTACGAGAACTGGCGGCTGGCCCCGCCGGTCGGCCCGGCGGCCGACCTGTGGGGGCTGGGCGCGCTGCTGTTCCGGGTCGTCCAGGGGCACGCCCCCTACCCCGAGGAGTCGGCGGCCGAGCTGGTGCAGATGGTGTGCGCCGAGCCACCGGCGTTCGCCGAGGAGTGCGGTGCGCTGCGGCCCGTCGTGGAGTCGCTGCTGCGCCAGGACCCGACCGAGCGGCCGGACTTCGAGGAGCTGGGCGGCTGGCTGCGCTCCCTGATCCGCTCCGCGCCCGAGCCCGGGGTCGGGCTGCACACGGTCACCGCCCCGCTTTCGCTGGAGGCGGGCCCGCCCGCCGACCCCGGGCGGCTGCCGGTGATAAGGCGCCGGGGGGAACTGGTGCGCGGGAAGCGCGCCGAGCGGTCCCCGGTGGCCGCCCGCGCCCGGCACCGGCGCGCCCGTGAGCAGCGGTCCCCGCGCCGGCTGGGAGTGCTCCTGGTCGGGCTGGTCCTCCTGCTGCTGACCGGAACACTGGTGTACGCCGCGGTGTACATGCCCAAGAACGGCGCCGGCTCCCCGGAGAACAGCGCGGACCGGCGGCCCGGCAGCGTGGGCGCGCAGCCGGAACAGCCGCGGCAGGAGGACCGTCCGGGGGAGGAGACCCCGCCGGGGGAGAGCGCGGCCGGGGAGCCGGACGGGTCCGGGGCGCCGAAGGCGCCCGGCACCGAGCGGCCGCAGGCCGGCGACCGGGTCGAGGGGCCGGACGGCTACGAGCTGCACAAGGACGCGGCCGGCTTCCGGATCGCGCTCCCCGAGGACGCGCGGCGGGCCGGGCCGGACGGCCGGGGGCGGACGGTCTTCACGCACGGGGACCTCGAGATCGTCGTGGTGCCCGGCCGGGACACCACACGGGAGTACGGTTCGGACGCGATGACGTACCTCACCGACGACCAGCGGGAACTGGACGCGTACCGCGCCGCGGACTGGGCGACCGGTTCCGGGATGCGGCGGATACAGGTGGGCCGGACGCTGATGGCCGAGGGCCGGTTCAGCTGGCGGGAGGGCGCGGACAGCACCTACATGTGCGACCGGGCGGTCATCGTCGACGGCCGCTACCACACGGTGCTGGTCAGAGGGCCGGAGAGCCGGAAGGACGACATCGACCGCGTCTTCGACACGATCGCCGACACCTACCGCCCCACCGGCTGAGCCGCTCCCGCCGGGCCGTTCCCGGCCGTTCCCCGGGGTGTAGCCCACACCCGTGCGGGATCTCTGCCAGTAATCACTGGCGGATTCCGTGAAAAGTGGTTACCGCCGGGTACACAGGGGGTTTCCCGCGTCGTACCCTCTCCGGTATGACGGATTCGCCAGGTACCGCCGCCACCGGGGGCCGCGGGGGCACCGGCCCCGGCGCCCCCGCGGCCCCCGAAGCCCCCGCGACGGCCGGCAAC
>NZ_JBXUOY010000486.1:0-1663 GCF_057196705.1 Streptomyces sp. ATLC9
CCTCGAAGTTTCGTGACGGTCCGCCGACGGAGTCGGTGGACCGTTTTCGTGCCGTGGGCTGAGGCTGGGCAGGCCGACGGCCCGGCTGTCGCGTCGGGTGGGCGCCGGGTTCCACTGCTCCGGGTCGGGGTGGTGCTGCTCGTCGGGACAGGCGGATCCGCTGGTCAGCCGGGGTTGGGTAGGAGCGCGAGGCGTTCGAGGGCTTCGGTGATCTCATAGGTCCAGGGCCAGTGGGCCGCCAGGCGGAGGATGCGGCGGCGGCCGGTGGTGACCAGCTGTCCGGCCGCGGTGAACAGGCGAAGTCGCAGGCGGCGGGGTTCCCAGAGCCTTGCCTGGCCGGTCAGGGCGAGCATGGGCAGCCAGGCCAGCAGGTCGAGGGCTATCTGGACGATCTCCAGCCAGATCTTGTTCTGGGCTGTGGTGTGCAGGGGCAGGTTGCGCAGGCCGGTGGCCCGGGCGGCGCGGATGCGGTCCTCGGCCCGGGCCCGCAGCCGGTGACGGAGCTCAAGTTCGGCGATCGGCCGGCCCGGGGTGTTGGTGGCGAAGCAGGTGATCCGATGGCCGTCCGCGTCCGTGATCCTCAACTGGGCCCCGGGGTGCGGTCGTTCCTTGCGGACGATCAGTCGCATGCCCGTGGGCCAGCCGTGAAGGACGTCGCCGGCCAGCTCGGCGACCCAGGCGCCGTCGCGGATCTCGCCGTCGGTCTCGACGGCCGGTGTCCAGGCCGAGGCGGGAACCTGCAGCACATGCTGGTGGATCGCTTCGGTGACCGTCATGCCGACCGAGTAGGACAGCCACCGCCCGCGCTGGGCGAGCCAGGCGACGAAGGCGTGGGTGCCGCCGGCGGAGTCGCAGCGGATCAGGGTCCGTCGCCCGCGCCGGTATTGCTTGGGCAGCTGGGCCAGGGCGAGGCGGGCGGTGGTGATGTGGTCGGCGGCCGTGTTCGAGCCCGCGTTGCCCGGCCGGAGGAGAGCGGCGACCGGCTCTCCGGTGCCGCCCGGTCCGTGGTCGACGAACCCCGTCAGCGGGTGATGGCCATACGTTCTCTTCCAGGTCGCGGCCGCGTCCTCCTTCTCGGAGTGCGCGGTCACCAGAACGCCGTCGAGGTCGATCGTGACCTGTCCGTCGGTGTCCGGAGCCCGGTCGCCGGCCAGTGACCAGACCCGGCCGCGGACCTCGGAACGTGCGGCGCGGATGGCGGTCAGGGCCTTCTCGCCGGAGGCGGCGAGGGCGTCGATCAGGCGGGAAACGGTCGGGTCGGAGGCGACCGGGCCGAACACGGCCGGCTCGGCCCGCAGCATGCCGATGTCCGCGAGGCAGTCCCCGCCCAGCGCGACCGCCAGCGCGAGGTCCAAGAGGGTCTTGCCGGGATCGTGGACGGTCCGCGGTCTGCACCACGGATCCAGGGCCTGGGACATGGCCTGGTCAAGGCCGGTCTTGCGGACCGTCTCGATGAGCAGGACCGAACCGGCCTGGGAGACGACCTGGCGGCCGTCGTCCTGGACACGGACACGGGGGTAGGACCCGGTAGAGTGCTTCACCTGGAAAGTGCCTCCGACGGTGGCAGGAACAAGGACCTCGACAATCCTCATTCTCGCTGGTCAGAGGCACTCTCTGTTTTCCTGACCGCCTGTCGGACAGCCCACCTCATGAAAGCCCGAGG
>NZ_JBXUOY010000487.1:0-1660 GCF_057196705.1 Streptomyces sp. ATLC9
CCACGAGCGCGCGGGCGGCGCCGCGGCGGCCGCGCGGCGGCCCGCCGCAGCCCACCCGGACCGTCCCGAGGAACTGTGGAAGGCCCTGGACCGCGGAGAGGACCCCACCACCGGGAGCGGCGCAAACCGGTCCTGACACAATGGCTGGTGAGCGAGCCCAGATCGGACCTACGAGGAGCACTCAATGGCGGGCAACAACCACGGACACACCCCTGCCGCCTGGACCGGCGCCACCATCGCGTTCATCGGCTTCTGCGTCGCCTCGGCCTTCATCGTGATGGCCGAACCGGTGGGGTTCTGGGTCGGTGTGGCCATCACCCTCCTCGGCGGCGTCGCCGGCCTGGTCATGCGCTCGATGGGCATGGGCCAGCCGGAGGAGTCGCACGGCCGCCGTCTGGACCAGTCCAGTGAGCGGGCGGGAGCCTGACGGGGCCGCCCCGGGCGGCTCACCCCGGCGCGGTGCCGGCGAGGCGGCACCGCGCTTCTTCCGCACCCGGCCGCTCCGGTAAGGGGGCGCGGCGATACCGCCCGGTATATGGGACCGGGCCGGCCGGATGCGGGTTCCGTGTCCCGGGCCGGATACCATCGCAGTGCGTGACCGCGTACCCGGACAAGCCCCGCGCCCGCCGCAGGGGTCCGAGCCAGCCAGGAAGGGGGCCGCTCGCGTGAGTGTGCTCGACGAGATCATCGACGGGGTCCGCGCCGACCTCGCCGAGCGGCAGGCGCGTGTGGGCCTCGACGAGCTCAAGGAGCGCGCGGCCCGTGCCCCGCGCCCGCTCGACGGCGTCGCGGCCCTCAAGGGCGAGGGCGTCAAGGTCATCTGCGAGGTCAAGCGCTCCAGCCCCTCCAAGGGGGCGCTGGCCGCCATCGCCGACCCGGCCGGCCTCGCCGCCGACTACGAGGCGGGCGGTGCCGCGGTCATCTCGGTGCTGACCGAGCAGCGGCGCTTCGGAGGCTCGCTGGCCGATCTGGAGGCGGTGCGCGGGCGGGTGGGCGTCCCCGTGCTGCGCAAGGACTTCATCGTCACCTCCTACCAGCTGTGGGAGGCCCGGGCCCACGGCGCCGACCTCGCCCTGCTGATCGTCGCCGCCCTCGACCAGGACGCGCTGGTGTCGCTGGTGGAGCGGGCCGAGTCCATCGGGCTGACCCCGCTGGTCGAGGTGCACGACGAGGAGGAGGTCGAGCGGGCGGTGGACGCCGGGGCCAAGATCATCGGTGTGAACGCGCGCAACCTCAAGACCCTGGAGGTCGACCGCGGCACCTTCGCCCGCCTCGCCCCCGAGATCCCCGAGAGCGTCGTGAGGATCGCCGAGTCGGGCGTGCGCGGCCCGCACGACCTGATCGCCTACGCCAACGAGGGCGCCGACGCGGTGCTCGTCGGCGAGTCCCTGGTCACCGGCAAGGACCCGAGGGCGGCCGTCGCCGACCTGGTCGCCGCCGGAGCCCACCCCGCCCTGCGGCACGGGAACTGAGGCGGGGGAACGACCGCGATGGCCCTGTCCGCCCGCCTCGCCCCCGGCTGCCGCCCCCGCGGCTGCCGCGCGCCCGCCCGCCGGGTCCTGGGGCGGCGTGTGCGCTACCACATCGGCTGCGAGCCGGGGCAGGTCAACGGCAGACGATGGCCTGAGCGTGCCGGGGGCTGAGCGGCGCCCCACCGCCG
>NZ_JBXUOY010000488.1:0-1627 GCF_057196705.1 Streptomyces sp. ATLC9
TGGGATGGGTTTTTTGTATAAGAGACAGACCCAGGCCCGTCCACACCCCGGCGGCCGCGGCGGCGGCCACCACGACGGGCAGGCGGAGCGCGGCGGCCGGCGGATCGACCCGGATGGGGCCGGAGGCCGCGTAGACGGTGACGGACGCCGCGACCAGCAGGTATCCGGCGACGATCCAGCCCGTGGCACGCCATGCCGCGCCCGCGTCCGCCCCGCCGGAACCCGGTCCGCGGACCGCGCCGCGGGCCGTGCGGTGGAGCAGCCACACCGGCACGGCGCACGGCAGCAGGGGTACCAGCCCGATCGGGGCGGGAGAACCGCTGAGGGTTTCGGTGCGGACGAGAGGGGCACCGTGTGCCACCAGCCAGAGATCGGCGGCGATGCGCAGCGCGCCGTCGGGGCCGTCGTCGGGGTGGGGCGAGGTGATCCACAGCAGCATGACGAGGACTGCGATTCCGCCCAGGCCCAGGCCCGCGGCCATCGCACCGTCGAGAAGACGGTCCCGGGGGGTGGCCGGAGCATGGCGGGCGGGCACGGGGGCATGCGGGGGCGGTGGGGAGGGCGATGTTTCGCGGCGGGTCGTGGGACGCACGCCGCCATGCTGCCAACAACGCCCGGTTCATTCGGGGAGCGGGGAAAGAACCGATGTGTCGCACACGGTGCGCTATGAAATTTTTTCATACAGTGCGGCGGTATGGCGTCCATACCGCCGCAATCATGACGACCCGTAGGGGGCGGCCAGCATGACCGAGACACTCTCCACCCCCGCACCCGCGAAGGACGCGGTCCCGGACAGCGCCGAGCGCGAGGAGTCCGGCTCCGGGCCGCCGCCCGGGCTCGCCGAGGCCGCGGACACCCCCCGTCCGGAGGCGGCTGACGGACCGGCCGAGGCGTTCGACCGGCTGTACGCGCGTCTGGCCCGGCCACTGCTGCGCCAGACATATCTGCTCACCGGCGACCGGGCCCTGGCGGTACAGGCCGTGCGCCAGGCCTTCCGGCAGGCGTGGGAGCGGTGGCCCGAGGTCGCCGTGGACCGGGACCCGGCCGGCTGGGTGCGGACGGCCGCGTACGACCACGCGCTCTCGCCCTGGCACCGGCTGGATCCCCGCCGCCGCGCGGCCCGGAGGCGCGGGCCGGGGGCTTCGGCGGGCGGGAGCGGACCGGGCGAGGACGGACCGGAGGAGAGCGGCGGGAGGCTGCCGCCCGAGGCACTGCTGGACCTGCCCCCCTCCTACCGCCGCACGCTGCTCCTGCACGACGGCCTCGGGCTGGGCCTGGCGGAGACGGCCGCCGAGAGCGAGGCCGGCACCGCCGCCACGGCCGCACGGCTGATGCACGCGCGCGAGGCGCTGGCCGAGTACGTGCCTGTGCTGTGCCGTGTCGCACCCGACCGGCGCAGGGAGATCATCCGCTCGATGCTGGAGGAGATGGCCGGCTCCGAGGCGCTGCCCGGACTCCCGTCCGCCCGCACCGCGCGCGAAGGCAGCGAGCGGACGGTCCGGCTGCGGACGGGCGCCTCGCTCGGGGCGACGGCGCTGCTGGCCGCGGCGGCGCTGCTGGCGTCCCTGACCGGACCGCAGGCGCACGACTCCGCGCGGCGGGCGCCGCAGAAGGCCGGGACCCCGGC
>NZ_JBXUOY010000489.1:0-1622 GCF_057196705.1 Streptomyces sp. ATLC9
CGCCTGGCGCGGCCGGGGCAGGATCGCCGCCGTGGCCGCGGGCGCCGCGGCGGGCGCGCTGCCGTGGGCGGTGGAGGCGTGGCTGCGGTTCGGCGGGGTGGCACAGCGCCTCGCCGAGGCGAGCGAGGTCCAGGGCGGCATGCGGCCGGTGCTGTCGGTGGCCGACCACCTCACCTCGCTGGACGGTCCGCTGCTGTGCCGCCCCTGCACCGGCGACGGGGTGTGGTGGGCGGCCGCGGCCTGGTGGCCGCTGCTGGGGCTGCTCGCCGCGCTGGGACTGCTCGCGGCGCACCGCACCCGTACGCCGTGGAGCATGGCCGGCGCGGGGGACGCGGCACCGCTGTGGCTGGCCGCGGCCACGGCCGCCTCGCTCATGGCGCAGTACTTCCTCCTGCTGCCCTACGCCGCGCCGCGCTTCCTGCTGCCCGGCTACGCGCTGCTGGCCGTGCCCGCCGCCCTCGGCCTGCTCCGTCTCGCCGACCGGGCCCGCCGCTCGGCGCCGGCGGCCGTCGTCCTCACCGCCGTGCTGGCGGGCCACCTGGTCGGCCAGGCCACCCTGGCGCACACCCACGCGGGCGTCCAGAGGCAGGCGCGCGAGGACTGGCAGCGCATCGCGGCGGTGCTCCACGCGCACGGCGTACGCGCCCCGTGCGCGGTCACGGGCAACGAAGCGGCGATCCCCGTCGCGCACGCCGCGGGCTGCGTCAGAACGGATCCGCGCGCCCCCCAGCGGTCCGACGCGGTGGTCATGCGCCGGGCGGACCCGCCGCCCTGGGCGCGCGACTGGCCGCGCCACCCGGTGCCGGACACCTACAAGAGCGGCTGGACGGTGTCGGTCCGCCCCTGACACCCCGGCGGCCCCGGAGCGTCCCGGGCCGCCGCCCGCCGAAGCCCCCGCGGGCCGCGCCCGAACCAGAACCGGAACCACCGGGAGACGCGCATGCCGCCACCCGACCCGTCCCGCCGACCGCCCCCGGACAGCCGGGAGGGCGTCCGCGCCGCCCACGGCATCCCCGCGGTGATCGCCGCGGTGCGGCTGGCCTTCATCACCGCCGCCCTCCTGGCCGCGTACTACCTGCTGCCCGTGGACAAGGAGTTCACCGGCGGCACGGCCGTCATCCTCGTCCTGGGACTGCTCGCCGTCCTCGCCCTGTTCCTCTGGGAGATCCGCGAGATCGAGCACTCCCTCCGCCCGATCCTGCGGGCGGCCGAGGCACTGGTGAGCGTGCTGCTGCTGTTCCTGCTGCTCTTCGCGACCGTCTACCACCTCCTGGAGAGGGCCGAGCCGGGCAGCTTCAGCGAACCCCTCACCCGCACCGACGCCCTGTACTTCGCGCTCACGACGTTCGCCACCGTCGGCTACGGCGACATCACCGCACGCTCCCAGCCTGCCCGGGTCATCGTGATGGTCCAGATGACCGGCGGCCTGCTGCTGGTGGGCGTCGCGGCCCGGCTCGTGGTCGACACGGTCAAGTCGGCGCTGCGCCGCCGGGCGCCCTCCGATCCGGAGACGTGAACCACGAGCCGTACGCCGCCCGGCCCGGCTCCTCGTACCGGGGGGGGGGGGGGGGGGGGCCCGCGGGCCGCCCCCCCCCCGGGCGCGGGGGGGGGGCGGGGCCGGC
>NZ_JBXUOY010000490.1:0-1607 GCF_057196705.1 Streptomyces sp. ATLC9
CGGCGGGCCCGCCGGCACGGGTGGCGCCCACGGCTCCTCGGGCAGCGGCGGCGCGGAGTGCGCCAGGGCGAGCAGTGCCTTCAGATCGCAGCCGGACCGCACCCGCTCCGCCAGCTCCGCCACCGCCCCGGTCGCCTCCGCCCGTCGCTCGGCCACCGGGACCAGGCCCAGGTGGCGCGAGGGGGTGTGCACCAGCGGAGCCCGGCGCAGCACGCCCAGCACCGGTGTCCCGCAGGCGTCCAGCGCCTCGCGCAGCAGCTCCTCGTGGCGGTCGGAGGCCACCTTGTTGAGGATCACCCCCGCGACGCGGACCTCCGGATCCCAGGACGCGAAGCCGTGCACCAGAGCCGCCACCGAACGCGACTGCGAGGAGGCGTCCACCACCAGCACCACCGGCGCCCGCAGCAACTTGGCCACCTGTGCCGTCGAGGAGAGCTCCCCGAGGCCCGCGGCACCGTCGTACAGCCCCATCACGCCCTCGACCACGGCCACGTCCGCGCCGGCGGCCCCGTGCAGGAACAGCGGTGCGACCAGATCCGGACCGCACAGGTACGCGTCGAGGTTGCGGCCGGGCCGGCCGGTGGCCAGCGCGTGGTAGCCCGGGTCGATGTAGTCCGGGCCCACCTTGTGCGGGGAGACGCCCAGCCCGGCCGCCGCGAAGGCGGCCATCAGACCGGTGGCGACGGTGGTCTTGCCGCTGCCCGAGGAGGGGGCGGCCACGACCAGCCGGGGAAGGACGGTGCTCACGATCCGGTCACCACTCGATGCCCCGCTGGCCCTTCTGGCCGGCGTCCATCGGGTGCCTGACCTTGGTCATCTCCGTCACCAGGTCGGCGGCGTCGATCAGCCTCGAAGGAGCGTTCCGCCCGGTGATCACCACGTGCTGGACGCCGGGACGGGTCCGCAGCACCTCGACCACCTCCTCGGTGTCCACCCAGCCCCAGTGCATCGGGTAGGCGAACTCGTCCAGCACGTACAGCCGGTAGGTCTCGGCCGCCAGGTCGCGCTTGACCTGCTCCCAGCCCTCGCGCGCCGCCTCCTCGGAGGACTCGATGCCGCGCTGCACCCACGACCAGCCCTCGCCCATCTTGTGCCAGGCCACCGTGCCGCCCTCGCCGCTCGCGCCCAGCACGCGCAGCGCCCGCTCCTCGCCGACCCGCCACTTGGCGGACTTCACGAACTGGAACACCCCGATCGGCCAGCCCTGGTTCCAGGCGCGCAGCGCCAGTCCGAAGGCGGCCGTCGACTTGCCCTTGCCGGTGCCCGTGTGGACCGCCAGCAGCGGGCGGTTGCGGCGCTGGCGCGTGGTGAGGCCGTCGTCGGGGACGACACTCGGCTGTCCTTTCGGCACTACGCGGCCCTCCTGTCGGTGTTCCCGCGGGTGGTCCTGTGAGCGCGGTGGGGGTTCTGCAGGGAGCGGACGAGCCCGGTGACGGTGTCGGCGCGCAGCTCCTCCAGCGTCACGGCGGGGCCGCCCAGCTCGGCGGCGAGCGAGCCCGCCAGTCCGAGCCGCACCGGCCCGGACTCGCAGTCGACCACCACCGAGGCGGTTCCGTCGGCGGCCAGCAGCCGCGCGGCCTGCCGGGCGCGCACCACCGGCTGCGGGC
>NZ_JBXUOY010000491.1:0-1586 GCF_057196705.1 Streptomyces sp. ATLC9
GCGGTCTCCTCCGCGGTCTCGGAGGGCACCTTCTCGCGGCCCCCGGCGGGTGCCGGGGCGGGAACGGCCGGGGCCGCGGCCTCGGCGGCCTCGGGACCGGCCAGGACCAGGTGGGCGTTGGTGCCGCCGAAGCCGAAGGCGGAGACCGCCGCGCGGCGCGGCCCGGCTCCCTGCGGCCAGGGCGTGTTCTCGAGCAGGATCCGCTCGGCGGCCGCCTCGCCGCCCGCCGGACGCAGCGGGTCGATCACGCCCGCGGTCGCGGGGACGGTGCCGTGCCGCAGCGCGAGGACGGCCTTGAGCAGGCTGGTGAAGCCCGCCACGGTCAGCAGGTGCCCCACATTGCCCTTGACCGATCCCAGCAGCGGCGGAACCCCGCCGCGCTCGGCGAAGAAGGAGGTGAGCCCGCGCAGTTCGGTGGCGTCGCCCAGCGGGGTGCCGGTGGCGTGGCACTCGATGTAGTCCACGGTGGCCGGGGCGATCCCGGTGTACGCCTGGCGGTAGGCGGCCAGTTGCCCGGACTCGTTGGGGCTCAGCAGATGGCGGCCGGCGCCGTCGTTGCCCAGGCCCACGGCCTCCAGCACCGCGTACACCCGGTCGCCGTCGCGCAGCGCGTCGCGAAGCCGCTTCAGCACGAAGACCCCGGCGCCCTGGCCGGTGACGATGCCGGTGGACCGGCCGTCGAACGGCTGGCTGACGCCGTTGTCCGGGTAGGCGTGCAGATCGGAGAAGGACAGGTGGATCAGCAGCGGGTCGGGGGCGCAGACCGCTCCCGCGACCATGGTGTCGGCCCGGCCGGTGGCCAGGTAGTCCCGGGCCAGGGAGATCCCGTAGAGGGCGGAGGAGCAGGCCGCGTCCAGGGCCAGCCGGGGGCCGCCCAGACCGAGGGCGTCGGCGGTGGTCACCGCGGGCCCTCCGAACGGCCACAGGTTCTCCGGCGCGGGCTCGGCGTCCGTGCCGGCCGGGTCAGCGGGCAGCGGCAGTCCGGCCCGGGACAGGCCCTCGGTGACGGCCTGCCGTACCGGCGGGACGCACAGCCGCACCGACTGCTCGGTGGGGAAGGCGTAGTTGCCCAGGACCAGGCCGGTGCGCGCCAGGGCGCCGGGGCGGGCGTCCAGCCCGGCGTCGGCGAGCGCCTGTCGCACGGTGTGCACCGACCAGCGCACCACACGGTCCAGGCCCGCCAGGTGGTCGGCGGGCAGGCGCAGGCCCTCCAGGTCGATGGCGGGTTCGGTGACGAAACCGCCGCGCACGGCGGTGACGTGGTGGTCCGGGTCGCCCCAGCCGCCGGGCACGTCGGGGCCGGTTCCGAAGATCTCCGGGCCGCCTTCGGTGCGGTGGTCCGCCCCGGCGAGCAGTCCGGTCCAGAACTCCTCGGGGCTGTGGGCGCCCGGGAGCAGGCAGGCCGTGCCGACAATGGCGACCGGCTCGTCCCGGCGAGGTGAACGCGACATTTCTCTCCGTGTCTTCCGCTCGGTGGTGGGTTCTGGGGCGGGTCTCGGTGCCGGCCGGCGGCCGGCCCGGGGGGGGGGGGGGGGGGGGGGGGGCCGCCCGGGCCCCCCCCCCGGCGCCCCCCGCCCCCGGGCCGG
>NZ_JBXUOY010000492.1:0-1579 GCF_057196705.1 Streptomyces sp. ATLC9
GGTCGGGCCCGTCCAGGGGCGCGTTCGCCAGCGCGAGGGCGACCAGTTGGCTGCCCTCGTCCTGCACCCCGGCGCGCCCCTCGCGCACCGCCTCGATCGCGCCGGGCTCGCCGCCCTCGGCGAGCCGGACGGCGTACGGCGACCAGCGCCCGGGCACGGCGTCACCGGTCAGCAGTTCCCCGGCGGCGGCGCGGCCGGGGCGGGCGGCCAGGGTGACCTCGGGCCGGGCGTTGTCGGCCTCCAGCAGCGCCTCGACGTCCTCGCGCCCGCCGCCGAGCGCGTCCCACAGGGCGGAGACGATCCAGCGGGGGTGGGCGTGGACGATCCCCAGATGCTCCTCGGGATCGTCCTCGTAGGGCGGGGCGACCTTCTCCAGCCAGCCGTCCAGGCCGTCGGCGGCGATCCTGCGCAGTACGGCGTTGACGAACCTGGCCCGTCCGTCGCCGAGCACCACCCGGGCCAGCTCCACGGTGGCGCTGACCGCGGCGTGGGCGGGGATGCGGGTGCCCAGCAGCTGGTGGGCCCCGAGCGAGAGGACGTCCAGCACCGGCGGGTCCACCTCGCGCAGCGGGCGGTCCACACAGGCGGCGATGATCTCGTCATAGGTGCCCTGCCGGCGCAGTGTGCCGTAGACCAGTTCGGTGGCCAGGGCCGCGTCCCGTCCGTCGAGGTCGCCGCGCTCGCGGCCCTCACGCAGCAGCGGGGGCAGGACGAGGTTGGCGTACGCGTCGCGCTCGTCCACGGCCCGCAGCGCCTCGTAGGCGATCAGGCGTACGGGGTCCTTCCTGGGGCGGCGGTAGGGCTTGGCGGGACGGCGTGGCCGGCTGCTCACGGAAAAGGTGCTCCGGGTGGTGTCGGGGGCGGCGCGCGGTGGGCGCCGGAGGGACGCGGCGTTCCAGCCTAATCCCCCGGCACGGGGCCCTGCCCGGGCGGGGCCGACCCGCCTCAGTCCCCCAGCCGCTCCCCCTGGGCGATGCGCACACCGCGCGCCCAGTCGGCGGCGGCCATCGGCTTCCTGCCCTGCGGCTGGACCCACAGCAGTTCGACGGCGTGCGAACCGGTGCCGACGTGCACGGTGTTCTTGCCGACGGCCGGCTCGCCGGGTGCCAGGCCGGTGCGGCCGGGGGCGAGGGCGGTCTGCCGCAGCTTCAGCCGCTCGCCCCGGAAGAGCGTCCAGGCGCCGGGCGCGGGCGAGCAGCCGCGCACCACGCGGTCCACGCGCAGGGCCGGGGCGGTCCAGTCCACACGGGCGTCCTCGACCGTGATCTTGGGGGCGAGGCTGACGCCCTCGGCGGGCTGGGGGACGGCCCGCAGCGTGCCGTCCTCGATGCCGTCCATGGTGGCGGCCAGCAGTCCGGCGCCGGCGAGGGCGAGCCGGGTCAGCAGGTCGCCGCTGGTGTCGGTGGGCCGGACCTCCTCGGTGACCACGCCGTAGACCGGTCCGGAGTCCAGCCCCTCCTCGATGAGGAAGGTGGAGGCTCCGGTGACCTCGTCCCCGGCCATGATCGCGTGCTGGACGGGGGGGGGGGCCCCCCCCGCCGGGCGCCGCGTGAAGTGGCCGGTGTGCCACCCCCGGGCC
>NZ_JBXUOY010000493.1:0-1568 GCF_057196705.1 Streptomyces sp. ATLC9
ACCGACGAGCGCGCGCAGGCGCCCGGCCGAGGGGCCGCCCGGCGCGGCCCGGGCGCCGGGCGGCGGGGCACCGCACGGGTGCGGGTGCGCCCGTCCGGGCACCCTGGAGACCACGGGGGGCTCCGGCCGGGGACGCCCCCTTTCAC
Source organism: Streptomyces sp. ATLC9 (assembly GCF_057196705.1). NCBI lineage: Bacteria > Bacillati > Actinomycetota > Actinomycetes > Kitasatosporales > Streptomycetaceae > Streptomyces > Streptomyces sp. ATLC9. The sequence goes on from NZ_JBXUOY010000493.1 coordinate 147, forward strand.
CGGAAGGGGTGCCCATGGTGAGGAACGCTCAGCGGTTCCAAGGGTGGATCGCCGGTGTGGGGACGGCCTCCGGGACGCGGATCGTCCTGGGACACTGGCCCCGGTCGCCGTTCGGCCCGTTCAGCGACGTGATGCTGGAGCGGGCCGACGGTCAGCGGCTGCTGCTGGCCCCGTCCCGGCGGGTCGCGGACTTCGTCGCCGCGGTCTACCGCTTCGACCGGGTGCTGGTCGTCCCGGTGGTGGTGGACGCGGCCGGACGGCACTGGCACGTCACGGCCGGACCGCTGCGGACGCGCCTCACCACCGGCCGCCGGGGCGGGCTGGGGGCGCTGCTGCGGTGCGTGCCCGCACCGCTGGCCGCCCGGCCCGCCTGGGTCGCGCTCACCGACCTCCCCGCCCGGCTGATGCCCGGAGTGCGGACCCGGGGCAGCGCGGGAGGCGGATACCGGGAGTGGTACGGCGTACGGGACCTGCGCGGGATCACCTCGGTCGAGGCATCCTGGGAGGGCCGGGACCTGGGACCGCTCGCGCCGGTCGACCCGCCGGTGCGGTTCGGGTTCGGCTCCGCGCCCCGCACGCCCGCCCTGGTGCGGGTGGTCACCACCGTCGCGGGGCCGCGGGAGCCCTCCGCGTCTGCCCCCGGCGGCGGAGGTCTGTAGCGTGGGAGACGTCCTCGCGGACCTCGGAGGTGCGGCATGCGCGTTCCGGCCATGCACACCGAGGGGCTGACGAAGCGCTTCGGCACGGTGACCGCCCCGGAGGACCTGGACCTCCGGGTGGGACAGGGTGAGATCCCCGGCTTCCCGGGCCCGTGACTTCAGCGATCCGGCGAGCTTGCTCTCCTCCCTCTCCATGAGGGACTCGAAGTCCTGCCGGGCGAGCTCGAGCCCGATGCCGCCGGGGCCCCGGTGACCAGGGCCGGCGGAGGGTGTTCGGCGGTGTGGTGATCGCTCACGCCGACCGGGTGTCCCCTCGCGGGCAGCCCTCACCCGTGGACCCGGAAGGGGAACGCCGCCCCGCTCGCCCGGTACCGGCACGGTGACGCGTGCGGGCCCGCCGGTCCGCCGCGCACCGGCGGCCCCGCCGTTCCGTGTGGTGCCCCGTTCCGGCCCGCCCTATCGCGGCCGGTCCTCCTCGTCGCCGTAGGAACGGCGCACTGAGTCGGCGGCCTTGTCCGTCTGGGCGTCGTACTTGTTGCCGGTGCGCTCGTCGATCGTCCGCTCGGCGCGGCCGACGCCCTTGTCCGCCTGGTCGGGGTGGCGCTTGGCCATCTTCTTGGCCTTGTTCGCCATATCGCCCAGCTTGCCCATAACGGCCTCCTCGCGGTGGTGTCGTACCGTCTTGCTGCATATCGCCTAACCGCTGGCAAATGGTGGAAACATGCTGTCGTCCGGCGAATGCCCACCGGGCGGCGCGGCCGGC
>NZ_JBXUOY010000494.1:0-1525 GCF_057196705.1 Streptomyces sp. ATLC9
GTGTGGAGGGAACGCGGGGAAGTGAAACATCTCAGTACCCGCAGGAAGAGAAGACAACCGTGATTCCGGGAGTAGTGGCGAGCGAAACCGGATGAGGCCAAACCGGTCACGTGTGAGACCCGGCAGGGGTTGCGTGGTCGGGGTTGTGGGAGTGTGCTGGATCGGTCTGCCGGCCGGTCGGAGAGTCAGAAACCGTTGTGGTAGGCGAAGGGCATGCGAAAGGCCCGGCGTAGAGGGTAAGACCCCCGTAGCCGAAACCATGGCGGCTCTCTTGTGCATCACCCAAGTAGCACGGGGCCCGAGAAATCCCGTGTGAATCTGGCGGGACCACCCGTCAAGCCTAAATATTCCCTGGTGACCGATAGCGGAGAGTACCGTGAGGGAATGGTGAAAAGTACCGCGGGAGCGGAGTGAAATAGTACCTGAAACCGTGTGCCTACAAGCCGTGGGAGCGTCGCCGTGGGTGCTGGTCACTCGCGGTCGTGACTGCGTGCCTTTTGAAGAATGAGCCTGCGAGTTTGCGGTGCGTTGCGAGGTTAACCCGTGTGGGGAAGCCGTAGCGAAAGCGAGTCCGAACAGGGCGTTGGAGTAGCGTGCTCAAGACCCGAAGCGGAGTGATCTAGCCATGGGCAGGGTGAAGCGGCTGTAAGAGGTCGTGGAGGCCCGAACCCACCAGGGTTGAAAACCTGGGGGATGACCTGTGGTTAGGGGTGAAAGGCCAATCAAACTCCGTGATAGCTGGTTCTCCCCGAAATGCATTTAGGTGCAGCGTCGCGTGTTGCTTGCCGGAGGTAGAGCACTGGATAGGCGATGGGCCCTACCGGGTTACTGACCTTAGCCAAACTCCGAATGCCGGTAAGTGGTAAGCGCGGCAGTGAGACTGTGGGGGATAAGCTCCATGGTCGAGAGGGAAACAGCCCAGAGCATCGACTAAGGCCCCTAAGCGTGTGCTAAGTGGGAAAGGATGTGGAGTCGCAGAGACAACCAGGAGGTTGGCTTAGAAGCAGCCATCCTTGAAAGAGTGCGTAATAGCTCACTGGTCAAGTGATTCTGCGCCGATAATGTAGCGGGGCTCAAGCACACCGCCGACGTCGTGTCATCGGCACATGGACCTCTAACGGGGGTGTCGATGGGTAGGGGAGCGTCGTGTGCCGGGTGAAGCTGCCGTGGAAGCGAGTGGTGGACGGTACACGAGTGAGAATGCAGGCATGAGTAGCGATACAGGAGTGGGAAACTCCTGCGCCGATTGACCAAGGGTTCCTGGGTCAAGCTGATCTGCCCAGGGTAAGTCGGGGCCTAAGGCGAGGCCGACAGGCGTAGTCGATGGATAACCGGTTGATATTCCGGTACCCGCTGTGGAGCGCAAGGGCCGAGTCCGGTGATGCTAAGTCCGTGAAGCCCTCCGGTGCCTTCGGGTGTCGGGTGTGGGTGGAGCCGACGGTCCGATCCGGTAGTAGGTGAGTGATGGGGTGACGCAGGAAGGTAGTCCAGCCCGGGCGGTGGTTGTCCCGGGGTAAGGGTGTAG
>NZ_JBXUOY010000495.1:0-1521 GCF_057196705.1 Streptomyces sp. ATLC9
GGACCCGCCCCGCCGCCCCCGCCGGGGTCGCGGTACGCGGGCACGCACACCAGCAGGACGGTGGCGAGCGCGGGCAGGACCGGCCGGTGTGCGGCCGCGGCCTCCGGGAGACCGCCCCCGCGGGCCCCGGGGGCCGGGATCCACGGGGGCTGCGCCGTCCCTACCGGCTCCGCGGGCTGCGCACCGGCCGCGGTGGCCGTCCTCACCTCAGCTGCCTCCGAGCCGGAGGACGGAGCCCGCGGTGCGCAGCAGGATCGAGACGTCCTGCCACAGTGACCAGGTCTCGACGTAGTGGTTGTCGAACCGCGCCCGGTCCTCGATGGAGGTGTCGCCGCGCAGTCCGTGCACCTGGGCCAGTCCGGTGATCCCGGCGGGCATCCGGTGGCGGGCCGCGTAGCCGGGGTGGAGCCGGCTGAAGTGCTGGACGAAGTAGGGGCGTTCGGGACGCGGTCCGACCAGGCTCATGTCGCCGCGCAGCACGTTCCACAGCTGGGGCAGCTCGTCGAGCGAGGTGCGGCGCAGCACATGTCCGACCGTGCTCATCCGGCGGTCGTCGGCCACGTTCCAGCGCGTCGCCGACTCGTGCTCGTCACGGGGGCGCAGGGTGCGGAACTTCAGGACGGTGAACGGGCGCCCGCCCAGCCCGATCCGCTCCTGGCGGAAGATCACGCCGGGGCCGTCGGCGACCCGGACGGCGAGCGCGCAGGCCAGCAGCACCGGGGCCGCGGCCACCAGCGCCACGGCGGCGACCGTGACGTCCAGGGCCCGCTTGCCGCGCAGTCCGGCACGGCGGCGGGGCCCGGGGTCCAGGCGGCGGCAGGGGAAGCCCCACAGGTGCTCGGCCGGGCCTCCGGCACCGCGGGTGCGGGGGACGGCGGCGGCCGGGTGCGCGGCCGGGGAGGTCGTGCCGACCACCCACACGGTGCAGTCCAGGTCCGTGAAGAGCCGCACGAGCGCCACGGCGTCCGGGTCCGGTCCGGGGTCGCGGGTGAACACCGCGTCGCGGACGGCGTTCTGGATGACGGCGCGGACGATGTCCTCGCGTCCGGTGAGCACCGGCACCGAGACTCCCTCGGCCAGTGCCGCGTCGGCCGGTTCCCCTCCCGGCTCGACCACCCCGACCGGGCGCATCCCGTACTCGGGGTGCTCGTACAGGGCGGCGGTGACCCGCCGCCCCGCCTCTCCGGCGCCGATGACCAGGGCGGAGCGCGGTCTGCGGCGTCCGGCACGGCGGCGCGCCAGGTGGACGGCGCCGCGGGCGGTGCAGGCCAGCACCGTGTGGGCGGCCACCGCGGCCGCCAGGACCGTCAGACCCGGGGCCCCCGCCTCCCGGACCGCGGCCGTGAGCGCGGCGGCCGCGCACCAGGCGGCGGCCGTACGGCCGAGCAGGGCGGGCAGCTCGCCGAGCGCGGTCGGCGCCAGGGCGATGCGGTAGAGGCCGGCGCGGGCGTTGAGCGGCACCAGGACGGCCAGCAGCGCGGCACACAGCACCGCGGCCGTGAGGGCCCCCCCGCCTCCGCC
>NZ_JBXUOY010000496.1:0-1513 GCF_057196705.1 Streptomyces sp. ATLC9
GTGCTGGTGCGCTCCTGCTCGGGGTCGCCGGGGGCGCGGCAGGAGGTGCAGTCGTAGCTGCCGGGGGCGCTGTCACCGGCGATCAGCCGGGCGGCTTCCTCCTCGCCGCTGCGGTCCCCGGGCAGGGCCCGGAACAGACGCCGGTACTCGGCGTACAGCGCGTCGTAGATCGGAGTGGCCGGGAAGTGGCCCGGCATGGGCTCGTGGGGGGCGCGCATTCCCGGGATCTGGCCGCGGTTGAGGTGCGCGTTGTGGGGGCGGGAAGGTTCGTAAGGCTGCACGTCAGTGCCAACGACCACACCGCCCGGCGGATGCGGGGCCGGGAGGGGGAAACCCCGGCGGCAGGGGGAAGCGGCGGGGCCGCGGACCCTCAGGTTCCCGCCAGCGGCATGGCCGCGGCCACCAGGAGGCCGCCCGCGGCGGCCTTCTCCAGCGCCTCGCGCAGCAGGTCCTCACGCGGTTGCTGGCCGATGGTGCCGACCGGTGCGGCGTAGACGTGGACCGTCCGGCTCCGGTTGGCGGCGGTACGCCAGTCGTCCGTGACGGGCAGCGGCTGGTGCGCCTGCCACCAGGAGGCGGGCCGCCCGCCGGCGGGACCCGGCTGGAGGATGGCGTGGAGCCGGCCCATGGCCAGCAGGACGGACCAGCCGCCGACCGGCACGGGGGCCCGTGCCACGTCGTTCACCGGCATGAAGCCCTGCTCGATGAGGAGCGGCAGGAAGTCGTCGCCGGGGCCGTCGGATCCGGGGCGGGTGACGGGCGCGGTGGGTTCGACGACGAGAGCGGGATGGAGCTGGTCGTCGATGAGCACCTGGCCGCAGGTCACGCCCAGTACGGCCTGACGCGGGGCGGAGGCGGGGCCGGCGGGGGGAGCGCCGCCCGGTGCGGGAGCGCCGCCGTCCTGCCCGCCGGTGATGGTGCGCACGGCGTCCTTGAGCTGCTCCTCGGAGACCGGGACGACCTGGGACGGGATGCAGGTCGCGTGGGCGAAGGCGAGCACGGCCGTCTCCTCGCCGAGGAAGAGCACGGTGCTGGTGCGCTCCTGCTCGGGGTCGCCGGGGGCGCGGCAGGAGGTGCAGTCGTAGCTGCCGGGGGCGCTGTCACCGGCGATCAGCCGGGCGGCTTCCTCCTCGCCGATCTCGGCGCGGACGTCGTCGCTGACATCGAGCATGGGGGACACGGGGAAACTCCTGGCGTTCGGTTCTGGTTCACATGCACAACGGGGGACCGAGTGCCGTGGTAACGCGCCGGGGGGGAGCGCAGGTCGCACGGGCGGATGCGCGGTGTGCGACGCGCGCCGGTTCGTTCCGCTTCCCCCCGAAGGGCCGGGACGCGCGGGGGAGGCGACGGCCGCGAGCAGCCGCACGCGGCCCCGTGCGCGGTCCGCCGACCGGGTGGGGCCGGCGTCCCGCACCGGCGCGTTTGCGCCGGTCGCGCGCCCACACGGGCCTAGCGTGGAGAGGTGCCGCACATGTGCCTCGGCCCCCGGGCCGCCTCCGTCGCCGCTCCGCCC
>NZ_JBXUOY010000497.1:0-1470 GCF_057196705.1 Streptomyces sp. ATLC9
GCCCGGGGCAGCTCGGCCGCCGCCCGGCGGACCGGCGAACCGGGCGGCTCGGCCGCGGCCCGGCAGGACCGCAGCAGCCGCGCCGACCGCTCCAGCACCCGGGCCCGGGCCAGTCTCGCGTCCTCCGGGCGCTCCTGCTCCTCCAGTACGGCGGTGAGCACGGGGGCGAGGCAGCCCGGGACGGCGTACAGCCCCGGGGTGGCGGTGGTGCGCAGCAGGCCGAGCCCGGTGAAGGCCTCCAGCGTGGCCGCCGCCTCGTCCGTCCGGCATCCGGCGAGGGCGGCGGCGGTGTGGGCGTCGGCGAGTCCGGCCGGGGCGAGCGCCAGCAGACGCAGAAAGCGCGCGGCGGGAGGCGGCAGCGAGCCGTGGACCAGGTGGAAGGCGCGTACCAGTGGACGGGCGGCCGGCGCGGGGCGGGTACGGGGGCCGGGCACGGCGGCTCGCCCGGGGCCGGGGAGGACACCGGGAAGGACACCGGGGAGGCTGCCGGGGTGGCCGCCCGGCACACGTCCCGACGCGTCCTCGGGAGCGTGCGCGTCGTCCGCCGCACCGCCGGGGAGATCGTCGGGAAGGGCGCCGAACCTCCGGGCCGCCTCGGCGACGGACGCCGTGGGGTGGGCCGCCAGCCAGCCGCCGGCCAGGACGAGCGCCGCGGGACGCCCGCCGCACGCCTCGGCCAGGGCCTCCGCCGCGCGCGGGTCGACGGTGACACGGGGTGCGTCTCCGGCCCGCTGCTCCAGCAGGGCGACGGCCGCCGCCGTGCCGAGCCCCTCCAGCGTGCGGGTGCGCACGTCCGGAATACCGGTCAGCGGCCCGCGGGAGACGGCCAGCACCAGGCAGCCCCGGCCGTCGGGCAGCAGGCCGTGCAGCTGTTCGGGGGCGGCCACGTCGTCCAGGAGGAGCAGGGCGCGGCGGCCGGCCAGAGCGGCGCGCAGCGCCTCGGCGAGCTCCGCGTCCCCCGCCCCGGCGGGAGGCACGGCCACTGGTACGCCGACCGTGCCTCCCGCCGCGGCGAGTGCGCGCAGCAGGTCGCGGGCGGTGCGTTCGGTGGGAACGGGAGTGCCGTCCGGGTCGCTGAGCCGGGCACGCAGGATCCCGTCGGGGTAGTCGGCGGCCACCCGCCGCGCGAACTCCTCCGCCAGCGTGGTGCGGCCCGAGCCGGGCCGGCCCACCACGAGCAGGACCCGGCAGCGGGGGGAGGGGTCGCCGGGCCCGGTGTGTCCGGCGTCGGCGTGCAGCAGGTCCAGTTCGCGCCGCCGTCCGAGGAGACCTCCCGTGGCCCCGTCTTCGCCCACGACCCCGTCCACGACCCCGCTCGCGACCCCGCTCGCGGCTCCGCCCACGGATCCGGCGGACGGGGCCGGTCCGCCGGGATGCAGCGCCTGATCCGTCACGGCTGGAAGGGTAGTTCACCACGGACGGTCCGCACCGGCGCCGCGCGCCCCGGGCGCGGAGCGGTCGCTCCGCGCC
>NZ_JBXUOY010000498.1:0-1470 GCF_057196705.1 Streptomyces sp. ATLC9
CCGCGGGGGGGGGCGGCCCCCCCCCGGGGGGGCGCCCCCTCCTCGGGGGGGGGGCCCGCCCGGGGCCACGATCCGCGCAGGCGAGCGGCGCGCCGCCGCAGGCTCGTCGCCGCCGCCTTCCTGCTGCCCGCGCTGCTGCTGCTCGGCGCGCTGGTCGCGTACCCGATCCTGTTCTCCGTCGGCCGCAGCCTCTTCGACGCCTCCGGCACCCGGTTCGTCGGCGCGGACAACTACGTCGAGATGTTCCGCGACCCGACCACGCTCAAGGCGGTCCGCAACACCGCGGTCTGGGTCGTGGTCGCCCCGGCCCTGCTGACCGGCCTGGGCCTGATCCTGGCCGTGCTCACCGAGAAGGTGCGCTGGGCGACCGCCTTCAAGCTGCTGATGTTCATGCCGATGGCGATCTCCTTCCTCGCCGCCGGGATCATCTTCCGCATCACCTACGAGCAGGACCCCGACCGCGGCGTCCTCAACGCCGTCGCCGTCGGCGTCCACGACGTCTTCGCCGACCGCCCCGCCTACCCCGGCGCCCGGGGCAGGGAGGACGCCGGCGAGACGCCCCTGGCCAAGGGCGAGGACGGCTCCTACGGCACCGCCGCGGACCTGACGCCCGGCCGCACCGTCTCGCTCGGCGTCGTCGGCGTGCCCCCCAAGGAGATGCCCTCGGGCGCGAAGCCCGCCGCCGCGACCGAGGGCTCCCCCGAGGACGGGGCCGGGGCCGGGGAAGGCGCGCTCGCCGGGACCGTCTTCCTGGACTTCACCCCCGGCGGGGGCGGCGAGCCGGGCCGGATCGACTCCGGTGAACGCGGACTGCCCGGCATGACCGTCCAGGCGGTGCGCGACGGGAGGACGGCCGGCGAGGCCACCACCGCCGCCGACGGCTCGTTCCGCATCACCGGCCTGGAGGACGGCTCGTACGCCCTGCGGCTGCCGGCGTCCAACTTCGCCGAGCCCTACGGCGGCATCTCCTGGCTCGGTCCCGCCCTGGTCACCCCGGCGATCATCGGCGCCTACCTGTGGATCTGGACCGGTTTCTCGATGGTGCTGATCGGCGCCGGACTGGCAGCGATGCCCCGGGACGTGCTGGAGGCCGCCCGGATGGACGGCGCGAACGAGTGGCAGATCTTCCGCGGGATCACCGTGCCGCTGCTCGCGCCCGTACTGACCGTGGTCTTCGTGACGCTGGTGATCAATGTGATGAAGGTCTTCGACCTCGTCTACATCATCGCCCCGGGCCCGGTGCTCCAGGACGCCAACGTACTGGCCATGCAGATGTGGCTGGTGTCCTTCGGCGGCGGCAACGACCAGGGACTGGGCAGTGCCATCGGCGTCCTGCTGCTGCTCCTGGTGATCCCGGCCATGGTCTTCAACATCCGACGCTTCCGCAGGAGCCAGTCATGACCCACGGCACCCTCGACGGCCCGGCCGGGAAGCCCGCCGGGGAGGGGGCGGCCACGCGGGCTCCGGCCC
>NZ_JBXUOY010000499.1:0-1414 GCF_057196705.1 Streptomyces sp. ATLC9
TGATGGTGAAGTGGATGATCCTATGCTGTCGAGAAAAGCCTCTAGCGAGTTGCATGGCGGCCCGTACCCTAAACCGACTCAGGTGGTCTGGTAGAGAATACCGAGGCGTTCGGGTGAACTATGGTTAAGGAACTCGGCAAAATGCCCCCGTAACTTCGGGAGAAGGGGGGCCATGCCTGGTGATCCGTCTTGCACGGTGAGCTGGGGGTGGCCGCAGAGACCAGCGAGAAGCGACTGTTTACTAAAAACACAGGTCCGTGCGAAGCCGTAAGGCGAGGTATACGGACTGACGCCTGCCCGGTGCTGGAACGTTAAGGGGACCGGTTAGCTCACTTTCGGGTGGGCGAGGCTGAGAACTTAAGCGCCAGTAAACGGCGGTGGTAACTATAACCATCCTAAGGTAGCGAAATTCCTTGTCGGGTAAGTTCCGACCTGCACGAATGGCGTAACGACTTCTCGACTGTCTCAACCATAGGCCCGGTGAAATTGCACTACGAGTAAAGATGCTCGTTTCGCGCAGCAGGACGGAAAGACCCCGGGACCTTTACTACAGCTTGATATTGGTGTTCGGTTCGGCTTGTGTAGGATAGGTGGGAGCCGGTGAAGCATGCACGCCAGTGTGTGTGGAGGCGTTGTTGAAATACCACTCTGGTCGTGCTGGATGTCTAACCCGGGTCCGTGATCCGGATCGGGGACAGTGTCTGGTGGGTAGTTTAACTGGGGCGGTTGCCTCCTAAAGGGTAACGGAGGCGCCCAAAGGTTCCCTCAGCCTGGTTGGTCATCAGGTGGTGAGTGTAAGTGCACAAGGGAGCTTGACTGTGAGACTGACGGGTCGAGCAGGGACGAAAGTCGGGACTAGTGATCCGGCGGTGGCTGGTGGAAGCGCCGTCGCTCAACGGATAAAAGGTACCCCGGGGATAACAGGCTGATCTTCCCCAAGAGTCCATATCGACGGGATGGTTTGGCACCTCGATGTCGGCTCGTCGCATCCTGGGGCTGGAGTCGGTCCCAAGGGTTGGGCTGTTCGCCCATTAAAGCGGTACGCGAGCTGGGTTTAGAACGTCGTGAGACAGTTCGGTCCCTATCCGCTGTGCGCGTAGGAGTCTTGAGAAGGGCTGTCCCTAGTACGAGAGGACCGGGACGGACGAACCTCTGGTGTGCCAGTTGTTCTGCCAAGGGCATGGCTGGTTGGCTACGTTCGGGAGGGATAACCGCTGAAAGCATCTAAGCGGGAAGCCTGCTTCGAGATGAGGGCTCCCACCCCGTTGGAGGGGGTAAGGCTCCCGGGAGACGACCGGGTTGATAGGCCGGAGATGGAAGCCTCGTGAGGGGTGGAGTTGACCGGTACTAATAGGCCGAGGGCTTGTGCTGTAGATGTTCGCGTTCACTGTGTGGGTTCTGAGACCACGACCGG
>NZ_JBXUOY010000500.1:0-1391 GCF_057196705.1 Streptomyces sp. ATLC9
CAGGGCGGCGTCGTTCAGGCGGTGTGTCCGGGCTGGTAGCGCTTCAGGAACTGGGACAGGACCGCGGGGTGGTCGCCGGGGCTGACGCGGAGGCAGGCACGACTCCCGGTGATCATGAGGTGTCGAGTCCCTGATCACCACGACGGAAGACCGTGCCTGCCCGCTCATCATCGCTCATCCCAGCCTCTCTGAGCCAACTCACCGATGCCGTACCGATCGCCCCCGATGCCCTCCCCGGCCTGCTGGCCTGCCTGGCTCAGGTGCCCGACCCCCGGCGGGACCAGGGCCGACGCCATCCGCTCGCTTTCGTTCTGTCCCTGGCCGCGTGCGCGGTCCTGGCCGGAGCGAAGTCCCTGGCCGCGATCGCTGAGTGGGCCGCCGACGCCCCGCCGCATGTCCTGGCCCGGCTCGGTGGCCCCTGCCGGGAGCCGGACCGCGGCCCCGTCGCCCCGGCCGAGGCCACCATGCGCCGTATCCTCCAGCGCATCGACGGTGACGCGCTGGACACGGCCGTTGGAAGCTGGCTCGCCGGACGCGAACGCGCAGGCCAGAAGGAGAACGACAGCGGTCGGCCCCTGCCCTCCCTCGCGGTGGACGGCAAGACCGTGCGCGGCGCCCGCCGCACCGACGGCACCCAGGTCCACCTGCTCGCCGCGATGACGGGGACCGGTCTGGTCACCGCCCAGCGCGAGGTGAACGGCAAGACCAACGAGATCACCGTCTTCCAGCCCCTGCTTGCCCCGCTCGACCTGCGCGGCACGGTGGTCACCTTCGACGCCCTCCACTCGCAGACCGCCCACGCACGTTTCCTCGTCGAGGACAAGCACGCCCACTACATCGCGCTGATCAAGGGCAACCAGCCCACCCTGTACCGGTGGCTGAAGGACCTGCCATGGCGGGAAGTACCCCTCCTGGACAAGACCCGGACCACCGCGCACGGCCGCGACGAGATCCGCCGAATCAAGGCCGCAGCCGTCACCGGGATCGCCTTCCCACACGCGGTGCAGGCCGTCCAGATCGTGCGCCGCCGACGGATCCTCGCCACCGGCAAAGTCACCCTGGAACGCGTCTACGGGGTGACCGACCTGACCGCGGAGCAGGCCGGCGCAGCCGAGATCGCCCGCCGAGTCCGCGACCACTGGGGCATCGAGAACAAGATCCACCACATCAGGGACACCACCTACGCCGAGGACGCCTCCCGCGTACGCACCGGTACCGCTCCACGTGCCATGGCATCCCTGCGCAACCTGGCCATCGGCGCTCTCCGACTCGCCGACCAGACGAACATTGCTGCTGGACTCCGCCACCACACCCGCGACGCCAACCGTCCGCTGACCACCCTCGGCATCACGTGATCAACCAGGACACATCACCTGAACGACGCGCCCCTG
>NZ_JBXUOY010000501.1:0-1389 GCF_057196705.1 Streptomyces sp. ATLC9
TGCCCCGCTTACTGACGCCGGACGGGGGGCGCCCCCCCCCCGGGGGGGGCCCGCCACCGGACCCGGTGTGACCCGCCTCACGTCACGGCCCTGTCAGGAAACGGCGCGCTGCCCGGTTCAAGGGGCGAGTTCCGCAAGGAGCGGAGCCGCGCAGACGGGAGCCAGGAGAATGAAGCACCGCATCATCGTCCTCGGAGCCGGGTACGCCGGAGCCGCCGCGGCCGGCCGCCTCGCCAGGCGGCTGCACCGCGACGACGTCGCCGTCACCCTCGTCAACGCCGACCCCGACTTCGTCGAACGCGTCCGGCTGCACCAGCTCGCGGTCGGCCAGGACCTCAGGTCCCGGCCGCTCGACGAGATGTTCGCGGACACCGGCGTCGAACTGATGACCGCGAAGGTCACCGGCGTCGACGCCGACCGCAGGGCCGTCACGGTCACCGACGCCACCGGAGGCGTCCGGGAGCTGGAGTACGACACCCTGGTGTACGCCCTCGGCAGCGGCTGGAACGGCCAGGGCGTGCCCGGCGCCGCCGAGCACGCCTGCGAGATCGCGAGCCGGGCCGGAGCGCTCCGGCTGCGCGAGCGCCTGGCCGGCCTGGCCGCCGGGCAGCCGGTCCTCGTGGTCGGTGGAGGGCTCACCGGGCTGGAGGCCGCGACCGAGATCGCCGAGACACGCCCGGACCTCGCGGTCGCCCTCGCCACCCACGGCGGCCTCGGAGACGACCTCTCGGACAAGGGGCGCGGCCACCTGCGGAAGGTCTTCGGCGGGCTCGGCGTCACCGTGCACGAGCACACGGCCGTCACCGGAGTCGAGGCCGGCCGCGTCACCACCGCCGACGGCGAGGCCATCTCGGCCGCGGTCACCGTGTGGGCCACCGGCTTCGCCGCCCACCCCCTCGCGCGGGCCAGCGCACTGGAGACCACCGGCACGGGCCAGATCGTGGTCGACGCCACCATGCGCTCGGTCTCGCACCCCGAGGTGTACGCCGTCGGCGACGCCGCCCTGGCGATGGGCCCCGGGGAGAAGCCGCTGCGGATGTCGTGCGCCTCGGGCGCCCCCACCGCGTGGCAGGCCGCGGACGCCATCGCCGCACGCCTGACCGGCGGGAAACTCCCGAAGATCCCGATCCGCTACTTCAACCAGTGCATCTCCCTGGGCCGCCGGGAGGGCCTGATCCAGTACGTCACCGCCGACGACCGGGCCACCGGCGCGGCCCTGACCGGCCGGCTCGCCGCTGTCTACAAGGAGCTGGTCTGCAAGGGCGCGGCATGGGGCGCCGCCAACCCGACCCTCGGCGTGCCGGTCCGCCGCCGCCGTGTCCTGCGGGAGGCGGCCCGGCCGGGCCCGGCCGCCAAGACGTCGGCCTGACCGGCAGGGCGGTGCGGGCG
>NZ_JBXUOY010000502.1:0-1385 GCF_057196705.1 Streptomyces sp. ATLC9
GTGTGCGGGCGCGGCCGGGCCCCACGGGCGGCGGCAGCGGCTCCAGCCGGCGGTGGGCGCGGCCGCCGCGCAGATGCAGGGCCGCCTCCCGGGGCAGTACGACAGTGCGGGGCGCGGCCGGCAGCAGCAGGGCACGGTCCAGCAGCCAGCGCACCGGTGGGGAGGGAGTCTCGGAGACCTCGCCGTAGGGCGGCCCCCACACCAGCCTGGCGAGCATGGCCCGCGCCTCCTCGGGCGCCTGCCCCAGCAGGGCGTCCATCCGCTCCCGGTCGCCGAAGAGCGAGGCCAGGGACTCCAGCGCGCTCACCGGGTCGTGGGTGGTGGGCAGACCGGCGGCGGTCAGGATCTCCTGGAGGCGGCCGGGCGACATCCCCGCGGTGGCCTCGGCCAGGGACGGGCCCAGTCCGGTCGGGGAGGGCCGCGACGCGGACGGGGCGAGCAGCTCGCGGGCGGTGCGCACCAGCCGCAGCCGGTCGTCGCCGCCCCAGACGACCGCCCGCTCGCGCAGCAGGCCCAGCGCGCGCGGCAGTTCGTCCTCGCCGCCGGGCAGCAGTGCGGCCAGCTCCCCGTACGGGCAGGGGTCGGGCGCCACGGCCAGCGCCTCGGCGACCTGGAGGGCGAAGCGGTCCAGCCGCTCCAGCGCCCGCAGCACCGAGGTGCGGGCGCCCGCGCGGGTGGCGAGCCGGGAGAGATCGCCGGGGACGGGCGAGAGCAGGTCCGGGCGCGCCCGCAGCAGGGCGGCGAGCGCGTCGTCGGGGCGGGAGCGCAGCTCGTCGGCGAGCGTGCGGGGAGCCGCTCGGCGCTCCGCTGCGGGCTCTGTCGTCACCCGTACAACCGTACCGGCAGCCTGTGGACAACCGGTTCCGCGCGCGGGCGGTGCGGGTACGGTCGTGGCGTACGGATGGCAGGGACCAGTAGCCGCTGGGGTGTCGGGTGGGGATCGAGAGCGAACAGCTGGTCTTCGACTATCTGAGCCGGGTCGGGGATCTGGCGCACGGCACGGCCATGACGGCCGCCGAGCGGGCGCGCCTGGTGGCCGGGGTGCGCGCGGACATCGAACGGCGCCGCGCCGAGGCGGGCGGCGCGTACACCGCTGCCGGGGTGCGCAGGATCCTGGACGGCATCGGGCGGCCGGAGGACGTGGTCGCGGGCACGGGCGTCTCCGTGCCGCAGCCCGGGGAACACGGGCCGGTGGAGTCCCGGCCGGCGGAGCGCGGGTCCGTGAGGCGCGGACGGGCACGGGAGGCCCCGGGGGGCGGATCGGCGTCGCGCGGCGGTGTCCCGTCGCCGGAACGGCCGAAGCCCTCGGCCGCCGCCTCGCCGCCCCGTCCCGCGCCCGCCCACGTACCGGGCCCCCGGGAGAGCGGTCCCGACCGGTGGAGCGG
>NZ_JBXUOY010000503.1:0-1370 GCF_057196705.1 Streptomyces sp. ATLC9
GCGCTGCACCGCGCCGCGCGGCCGGGCCGGCCCGCCCTCGTCGAACGCCCGCCCCACCGCTGGTACGGCGCGGACTCGCTCGCCCGCGGCCCGCTGTCCGGCACGCCCGCGCAGGAGGCCGCGGACACCGGGAACACCGCGGCACCGGGCGGCTACCTGGACCGCATCGACGTCCACCCCCGCACCTACCGCATCCCGCCCAACGAGCTGGCCCAGGCCAACCCCCAGCACCTGGCCCTGTTCGAGGCCGCCGAACAGGCCCTCGCCGACGCCGGCTACCCCGCGCCGCCGCCCGGCACCAAGGCCGACGAACTGCCCGAGCGGCGGGTCGGTGTGGTGATCGCGATGGAGATGGAACCGCGCACCCACACCCACCGCGCGCGCTTCGACATCGGCGCCCATGTACGGGCCGAGTGCGAGCGGGCCGGAGTACACCTGGGCGAGGAGGAGCTGGACCGCCTGGAGGAGGCGGTGCGCGGCGCCGTCCACGAGCCCATCGGCGCCAACGAGGTGCTCAGCTACATCGGCAACATCATGGCGGCCCGGCTGTCCTCCTCGCGCAACCTCACCGGGCCGTCCTTCACCGTCGCGGCGGACGGGACCTCCGGGGTCCGGGCGCTGGAGGTGGCCGGCCTGCTGCTGCTGGACGAGACCGTCGAGGCGGTGCTGGTGGGCGGGGTGGACCTGGCCGCCGGCGCGGAGAACACCCGCGCCCGGGCCCGGCTCGCCGCCCGCGAGGGCCATCGGCCGCCGCCGCTCGGCGACGGGGCGGCAGCCGTGGTCGTCACCCGGGCGGGGGAGAGCGGCCGCAGAGTGTACGCGACGGTGGACGCCCTGCGCGTGCACAGCGGCGCCGGTGACGGGGACGAGGCCGTGGCCGCCGCGGCCCGTGCCGCCCTCGCCGACGCCCAGGCGGCCCCCGGCGATGTCGAGTACCTGGAACTGGGCGGCGCCGGCGCCGCCGCCCGCCACGGTGAGGCCGCGGCCCTCGCCGCCGTCTACCGGGCCGAATCCCGGGCCGAGCCTCAGGGCGCCTCTGGGACCGACCCGGAGACGGACGCGGCCGACCCCTACGGCTGCGTACTGGGAAGCGCGGGAGCGCTGGTGGGGGACACCCAGCGCGCGGCGCCGCTGGCCGCGCTGGTCGCGGCCGCGCTGGCCCTGCACCACGCCGACTTCCCCGCCGCCCCGGCCGGTCTGCTGCCCGACCCGGAGGACGCCGCGTTCGAAGGCTCCCGCTTCACCGTGCTGGGCGAGCCGCAGCCCTGGCCGGTCCGCCGCCGGGGCGTCGCCCGCGTCGCCGCGCTCAGCATGCCCGGCGACACCGGACCGGCCGGCGCCACCGCCGCCCACGTGGTGCTGCGCGGCAC
>NZ_JBXUOY010000504.1:0-1368 GCF_057196705.1 Streptomyces sp. ATLC9
AGCGGGTGCTGGAGCACGAGCGCTCCAGCGACGAGATCTTCGCCACGCTGTGCACCGTCGACATCGCGCCGGACGGCCGGCCGGGCCCGGGGCCGTGTGCTCCGCCCCGCCCACCGCGCCCGCGCGCACCGCGCGCTCCCCCTGCTGACCCACTCCGTCGTACGGCGCGGACCTCCGTGCTCCGTGGCCCTCGCCGCCTGAGCACCACCGCCCCCACACATCACGCACCGGACACGGAGAACACACCCATGAGCAAGCGCAACAGCCAGGAAGCCAAGCGCGCCGCCCGCGAGCGGCTGCGAGCCGAGCGGGAGAAGCAGGCCAAGAAGGACAAGCTGCGCCGCCAGGCGGTCGTCGGCGGCTCGGTGCTGGCGATCCTCGCGGTCGCGGGCGGCGTCGGCTTCGCCGTCGCCAACATGGACGACGGCGGCAGTGAGAAGTCCTGGGCCGCCGCGGCGGACAAGAAGCTGGTCGAGCCGGCCAACGCCGCCGGGGAGAACGGCACGACCGTCCTCATCGGCGACGAGGGCGCCAAGAAGACGATCGACGTCTACGAGGACATGCGCTGCCCCGCCTGCGCCAACTTCGAGCAGGCCCTCGGCGGGACGCTCAAGAAGGGCGCGGAGGACGGCAAGTACAAGCTGCAGATCCACCTCGGCAGCATCATCGACGGCAACTTCGGCGGCGACGGCTCCAAGAACGCCGCCAGCGCCCTGGGCGCCGCGCTCGACGTGAGCACCGAGGCGTTCAGCGAGTACCACTCCCTGCTGTACTCCGCCGAGCACCACCCGCCGGAGAACCAGGACAAGTTCGCCGACAACGACTACCTGCTGAAGGTCGCCGAGAACGTCGACGCGCTCAAGGGCAACCAGGAGTTCGAGACGGCCGTCGAGAAGGGCACCTACGACAAGTGGGCGCTCGAGATGATCGACAGCTTCAACGAGGCCGGCGTCCAGGGCACCCCGACCGTCCGGATCGACGGCAAGGACGTCGAGGTCAGCAAGCTGCCCGCCGAACTGGAGAAGCTCGGCGTCAAGTGACCGGCCGACGGCCCGGCGGCCCCCTCGCGGTGCCGCCGGCGCCGGACCTCACCGGCCCGCCGGTGCGCCTCGGGGACGGCGTACCGGCGGGCCGGTTCTGTTCGGTGCGGCGGTGCGGTGTGACCCGGCGCCGGTACGGCCGGGTGCGGTCAGGTGCGGCTCGCGGCGCTTTCGGGACAACACCGTTCGACCAGTGGGCGAACTCTTTCCGGCGCCCTGTCCCGTAGCTCTACCGGCACGTAGCATCTGCGGCCGTGACCGACACCCACACCGCATCCCACACCCCTGCCCCCACGCGGCGCACGGTCGTCGCGGCCACCGCCGCGAC
>NZ_JBXUOY010000505.1:0-1360 GCF_057196705.1 Streptomyces sp. ATLC9
CAGGGCTTCGGCGTAGTCGCGTGACGCCGGGTTCGTGACGATCTGTCGTATCGGCGGTGCCCTCGGAACGAGGCAGGCACGGTTTCCAAGATCATGGAGTTCTCTACGCCCCGTGATCCGAGTGGAAGACCGTGCCTGCCGACGTATCATCGCTGATCCCGCCTGCACTTGACCAACTCCGCGAGTAGCCCGAGGTACTGTCCGAGGAGGTCCCGGGGCTGCTGGAGCGGCTGGCCGAGGTGCCCGACCCGCGTGATCCGCGCGGAGTACGCCACCGTCTGACCGTCGTGCTCGCACTGACCGCGTGTGCCGTGCTGGCCGGAGCGAAGTCGCTGCTGGCGGTCGGCGAGTGGATCGCCGACGCCCCGGCGCCCGTGCTGGAGCAGGTCGGTGCCCGTCCCGATCCACTCCTACCCAGGCGGACCCTGCCAGCCGAGACGACGGTCCGCCGACTGCTGGCCCGCATAGACGGCGACGCGCTCGACGGGGCGGTCGGACGCTGGCTCGCCGATCGCCGTCCGAAGCCAACGGGGACTTCCGGACCGCGCGGCCTTGCGGTGGACGGCAAGAGCCTGCGCGGTGCGGCGAAACCGGAAGGCCGGAAGATTCACCTGCTCGCCGCGCTGGAGCACACCACCGGCCTGGTCCTGGCCCAGTTGGACGTCGGCGAGAAGACCGACGAGATCACCTGCTTCAAGCCGCTGCTGGACACCGTCGCCGACCTGGCCGGGGTCGTGGTCACCAGCGACGCGATGCACACCCAGCGCGAGCACGCCGACTACCTGCTGGGCCGCGGCGCCCACTACATCGTGATCGTCAAGGGCAACCAGAAGAAGCTGCGCCGACAGATCAGGTGCCTTCCCTGGAAGGACATCCCTCTTCAGGGCCGCACCAAGGGCGAGGGCCACGGCCGCTCGGAGATCCGCCGGATCAAGGCCGCCACCGTGAACAACCTCTTCTTCCCCGGCGCCCGCCAGGCCGTCCAGATCAAGCGCCGCCGCACCGACCGCAAGACCGGCAAGACCACCGTCAAGACCGTCTACGCCGTCACCAGCCTGACCGCCGAGCAGGCCACTCCGGCACAGCTCGCCCGACTCGTCCGCGACCACTGGACGATCGAGGCCCTGCACCACGTCCGCGACACCACCTTCGCCGAGGACGCCTCCCAGCTGCGCACCGGCAACGCGCCCCGCGCCATGGCCACCTGGCGCAACCTCGCCGTCGGAGCCCTACGGGCAGCCGGAGCGAAGAACATCGCCGCCGGTCTCCGCCACAACGCCCGCGACCCTCGGCGACCCCTCGCGCTCCTCGGCCTCGGTTGATCACAAACCGGACGTCACTCGACTACGCCGAAGCCCTG
>NZ_JBXUOY010000506.1:0-1351 GCF_057196705.1 Streptomyces sp. ATLC9
GTCCGCGTGCGGGCGCCGGGGGGACCGGACGGCGGGAGCGGCCGGACCGGCCGCTCCGGTGCGCCCCTCGGCGCGCCCCCGACCCCGGCCGACCTGCGCACCACCGAACGCCCGACCGCATGACGAGCCCACGACGAGAGAGCGGTGACCGACCATGTACGACCTGGTAGTGGTGGGCGCGGGCCCCTACGGACTGTCGATCGCGTCCCACGCGGCGGCGGCCGGAATCGGGGCGCGCGTCCTCGGCCGTCCGATGGCCTCCTGGCGGGACCACATGCCCGAGGGGATGTTCCTCAAGTCCGAGCCCTGGTCCTCGAACCTGTCCGACCCCTCCGGCGAGCACACCCTGGCCGCCTACTGCGCCTCCCGGGGGCTGCGCGCCGAGCACGGCACCCCGCTGCCGATCGGCGTCTTCACCGAGTACGGGCTGTGGTTCGGACGCTCGGCCGTGCCGTCGGTCGAGGAGGAGACGGTTCTCTCCGTGCGCCCCCGGACGGAGGGCTTCCTGGTGGAGACCGGAGCAGGCGAGGCGATCCTGACGCGGACCGTGGCCCTGGCGGTCGGCGTGATGCCGTTCGTCCACCGCCCCGAGCCGCTGCGGGCGCTGCCCCGTGAACTGGTCACGCACAGCAGCCACCACCGGGATCTGTCGCGCTTCCACGGACGGGACGTCACGGTGATCGGCGCCGGGCAGGCAGCACTGGAGACCGCCGCGCTGCTGGCCGAGTGCGGGGCCCGCCCCCGGCTGGTGGCCCGCGCCGGCGGCGTCGCCTGGAACACCCCGCCCCAGCCCCTGGAGCGCTCCGCACTGCGCTCCCTGATCGACCCGCACTGCGGTCTGGGCACGGGCTGGCCCGGCTGGGTGTGGTCCGAGGCCCCCTGGGTGGTCCGCCGACTGCCGGGTGCGCTGCGGACGCGGATCGCGGAACGGGCACTGGGCCCGGCCGGGGCCTGGTGGCTGCGCGACCGTGTGGAGGACCGGATCCCGATGCTGCTCGGCCGGCGGCTGCGGGCGGCCGTCCCGGCGGGCGGGAGAGTGCGGCTGAGTCTGGAGACGGCCGAGGGTGCGGAGACGATCCTGGAGACCGACCATGTGGTGGCCGCCACCGGGTTCGTCCCGGACATCGGGCGGCTGGGCCTGCTGGACCCGTACATGCGCAACCGGCTGCGGCTGGCGGGGTCCGGCCGGGCTCCCGAGGTGGACGGCCGGTTCGAGTCCTCGGTGCCGGGCCTGTTCTTCGCCGGGCTGCTGACGGCGCCGTCCTTCGGCCCGGCCATGCGGTTCGTCCACGGGGCCGGGTTCACGGCCGAGCGGCTGGTGCGCGGGGTCCGGCGCCGGCTGGGCGGGCGC
>NZ_JBXUOY010000507.1:0-1345 GCF_057196705.1 Streptomyces sp. ATLC9
GCCCCGCCGTGTCCCCGGCCGCGTCCCCGGCGGAGGCCGCCCGATGAGCGCGGACCACCGCGACGATCCCCCCGTGCGGCTGCTGGTGGCCTCCACCCCGCACGGCGTGGCGCTGCTGGCCGCCGCGGCGGACGCGGGTCTGCTGGGGGCGGCCCGCGAGCGGTTGCTGCTGGTCGCGAACACCGCCCCGGTCCCCGAGACCGTCCCCGCCCCGGACGCCCTGCCCGGTTTCCGGCCGCTGCGCGACCGCTTCGGCCGAGTGCTGTCCTGGAACGCCGCCGTCACCCCGCTCCACCCCGCCGCCTGGACGCCGCGCCCCGACGACGCGCCCCTGTGGGAGCGGCAGCTGCGCTCCCTGTGGGGCCTGGGCGACGCGGCGGTCGAGCTGGTGGTGGAGCGCGTCGAGACCGGTCCGGGCCGGGCGCTGGCCCGGATCTTCCCCGACGCGCCCCTGACGGTGTACGCCACCGGACTGTCCGCCTACGGGCCCACCCCCGGCAGGCTGGACCCGCTGGTGGGCACGCGGGTGCGGCGACTGCTCCACCCCGGCCTGGCGCCCGGACTGCGTCCGCTGCTGCTGGCGGAGTTCGGGGTCGAGGCCGGTCAGGTGCCCGGCGAGGCGCTGCGGGCCGTCGCCGCCCGGGCGGCGCGTGAGCTGCCCGACCCGGGGGCGCCCGAGGGCGCGGTGGTGCTGCTCGGGCAGGACCCGCACGCCCCCGGCGCACTCCCTCCCGGCGAGGAGGAGCGGACGTACGGGCGGCTGCTGCGCGGTCTGCGGGAGGCGGGTCACCGCGCGGTGGTCCTCACGCCCCATCCCGCCGCCCCCGCGCACCGGGTGCGGGGCGTCGCGCGGCGGGCGGCGGAGCTGGGCCTGGAGCTGTACGAGCCGCAGGGGGCACAGCCGGTGGAGGCGCTGTACGAGCGGCTGCGCCCGGCGCTGGTGACCGGGCGCTCCTTCGGGGCACTGCTGGCCGCGAGCACGGTCCACGGCCTGCCCGCCTCCCACGGCGGTACGGCCGTCCCCTCCGCCGGCGCGGGCTCGTACGAGGGGGGCGGGCCGGTCGCGGCGGTGATCGCGGACGCACTGCTGCCGGGCGGGGCCGGTGCGCCCGGAGGGACGGAACCGGCAGACCCCGCCGAACTGGCCCGGCTGGTGCGGGCGGTGGCGTTCTGCGCGCAGCCGCGGGTCCATCCGGAACTGCGCGGCGAGGCCGAACGCTTCCTGGCCGCCCACCCCGAGGAGCGCGTGCGGCGCTGGTTCCCGCGCCGCCTGCTGGCCTCCCTCGCCCTGCCCGGCGGGCTTCCCGCGGGCCTGGGGCCGGTCGTCCGCAACCCGGCGGTACGG
>NZ_JBXUOY010000508.1:0-1338 GCF_057196705.1 Streptomyces sp. ATLC9
CGGGGGGGTGGGGGCGCCGCGAGGACGCGGGGTGGGCGGCCCCCTCCCGGCGTTCAGACCCTCCCGCGCCCCGGTCGCCCGTTCAGCACACTCCCGTAACCCGTGCGTCACCCGGTGCTCACCGGCCGCTCCTAGCGTCCTGGTCCAGGAGGCTGGCCGACAGGGCGGTCGGCGGGCACGACGGCCGGGAGTGGAGGATTCCTCGTGCACGGGGAGCGGTTCACCGTCCAGCCGGGTACCCGGCTGCTGCACATCGGGCCCTACAAGACGGGCACGACCGCGCTCCAGGGGGCCTTCCACCGGGCACGGCGGGAGCTGGCCGAGCACGGTGTGCTGTACGCGGGCCGGGAACGCCAGGCCAAGAGGCCGGCCGTCGCGATCACGAGGAACGCCGCCCGGTCCGCTCCCGGCAGCCCGGCCATGGCGCCCTGGGAGGCGCTGTGCGCGGAGGCCGCCGCGATGGGCGACGACCTCCGGATGGTGGTCAGCAGCGAGTTCTTCTCCGACGCCGACGACACCGCGGCCCGGGAGGCGGTGCGAGGGCTGCGGGGGGCCGGCGGCGAGGGCGTGCACGTCGTGGTGACCCTGCGCCCGCTGCTGCGGATCCTCCCCTCGCACTGGCAGCAGTACGTCAAGCACGGGCTGTGCGACTCCTACGAGGAGTGGCTCGACGGCCTGCTGCGCCGGCCCTCTCGGTGCTCCACGCCCGAGTTCTGGCACCGGCACCGGCACGATGCCCTGCTGGAGCGCTGGGCCCGCGCGGCGGGGGCGGACAACATCACCGTGGTGGTCGTGGACGACGCCGAGCCGCAGTGGCAGTTCCGGGTCTTCGAGGAGCTGCTGGGCCTGCCCAAGGGCCTGCTGGAGCCCGAGGAGGGCGGTGTCAACCGCTCGCTGACACAGTCCCAGGCCGAGCTGCTGCTCAGGCTCAACCGCAGGCTCGCCGAGCGGCCCCTGACCGACCACCCGCGCGAGAAGGTGGTGCGAGAGGGCGTCGTCCCCCTCATGCAGGACTACCGGCCCTCGCCCGGTGAGCCGAGGATCATCACCCCCGGCTGGGCACAGCGGGAGGCGGCCGAGGTGGCCGAGGAGATGGTCGCGGACATCCGGAAGTTCGGCGTGCGGGTGATCGGCGACCTCGCGACGCTCACCCCGGAGCCGGACACCGGCGCCGAGTCCGCCGTACCGGAGACGGTCCCCCTCGACGCGGCCGTGGCGGCCGTCCTGGGCGGGATCGCCGCGGGGCCGGCCCTGGCCCGCCGCCGGAAGCCGCTTCCGGTCGAGGAGCGCCCGGTGGGCGGGGTGCCGGCCGGGGAGCTGCTGCGCGTCGTGCGGCGG
>NZ_JBXUOY010000509.1:0-1332 GCF_057196705.1 Streptomyces sp. ATLC9
TGCACCTGCTGCTGGAGAAACCCCCCGCGCCCTCGTACGCGGAGTTCGAGCGGATGGTGAAGGGGGTGCGGGCCGCGGGCCGGTACGGCTAGGTCGTGTCTCCCAACTCTCGGGCCTGGAGGCATGAAGGGCTTCGCCGTGCTCGTAGACTCATGGCGTGGCATTCATGAGCACCCCGCACTGCTGCTTCCTGTGATCGGAAGGCGCTGAGGGCGATGCCGAACGGCGTCGCCCTCCTTGGTGTGCCTGCCACGTGAACCACGTTCCCAACGCTGCCCGTTCCTTTCCGAGGCAGTGACGCCCTGAGCGCGCGTGCAGGCACGGTTCCTTCCCTTCACGCTTGCCAGGAGTGCCTCGTGCCCGTGTCGCTTTCCCCTGCCCTTGAACTGTCCCTCGACGTGCTGCGCTGCCCGACGTGCCGCACGCGCCGCCTGCACCCCGGCCGCGGTGCACTGCGCTGTCCGGTGGGCCACACCTTCGACATCGCCCGCCACGGCTACGCCAGCCTGCTGACGGGCACCCGCGCCACCAGTGGCGATGACGCGGCCATGGTCCGGTCCCGGGACCGCTTTCTGTCCACCGGCGCCTACGCGCCCATCCGCGACATCGGGGCCCGCCTGGCGGCCGACGCCGCGTCCGAACGGGCCGCGGTGGTGGACGTGGGATGCGGAACGGGCTACTACCTGGCCGGCGTACTCGACCGGTTGCCCGGCGCCCGTGGTCTGGGGCTGGACACATCCGTGCGCGCGCTGCGCTCGGCAGCCCGTGCCCACGACCGAGCCGCCGCGGTGGCCTGGGACGTCTTCCGTCCCTTCCCGCTGGCCGACGGGGTGGCCGATGTCGTGTTGAACGTGTTCGCCCCGCGCAACCCGGTCGAGTTCCACCGCGTACTGCGCCCGACCGGCCGGCTGATCGTGGTCCGACCCACCGGGCGGCACCTGGCCGAGCTGCGTGGGCAGGTGCCTGCGATGGTCACGATCGACCCGGTCAAGGAACAGCGCCTGCACCGGGCGCTCAACCCGTTCTTCGAGGCCGCCGTCACCGAACAGGTGGAGTACTCCGTGTCCTTGACCAGGCTGGATGCCCTGGACCTGGTGGCGATGACGCCGAGCGCACGCCACGTGAGCCGTGCAGACCTGAACGACGGCGGCGTCCTGCCCGACCAGGTCACCGTCTCCGTGCTGGCCACCGCCTACCAGCCTCGGTGACCACGAGCGGGCGCATGCGCCTGCTGACCGACGAGCAATGGGCACGCCTGGCGCCCGGGGGGGGGCCGCCGCGGGGGGGGGGGGGGGGGGGGCGGGGGGCGCGGGGGGGGGGGGGGGGGGGGGG
>NZ_JBXUOY010000510.1:0-1279 GCF_057196705.1 Streptomyces sp. ATLC9
GGGCGGCACCCCACGGGGTGCCGCCCGCCGCGCCGTGTTTCCGGGTTACGGCCTCCGGTCGTCACGGCTTCTGCGTCGGGCTCCGCTTGACTTGAGGCGACTCAAGTTTTATGCCGGACGTACAGGCATAAGAAGCCCGGTTCCCGCACCGTGCGCCGGTGGGCGGCGGTGGCGAGAGGAGGGACCACAGGTGACACGAGCGGTAGGCATAGACCTTGGCACCACCAACTCCGTGGTGTCCGTGCTGGAGGCCGGCGAGCCCGCGGTCGTCGCCAATGCCGAGGGCGCCAGGACCACCCCTTCGGTGGTGGCGTTCGCCAAGAACGGTGAAGTGCTGGTGGGGGAGGTCGCCAAGCGGCAGGCGGTGACGAACGTGGAGCGCACCGTCCGCTCGGTCAAACGGCACATGGGCGAGGAGGGCTGGCGCTTCCCCGCCACGGGGGACGTGGACGGCAGGCGCTACGCCGCCCAGGAGATCTCCGCGCGGGTGCTGCAGAAGCTGAAGCGGGACGCCGAGGCGTACCTGGGCGAGAAGGTCACCGACGCGGTGATCACCGTCCCCGCCTACTTCAACGACGCCCAGCGCACGGCGACCAAGGAGGCCGGCGAGATCGCGGGCCTGAACGTCCTGCGCATCATCAACGAGCCCACGGCCGCCGCCCTGGCCTACGGCATGGAGAAGGAGGACCAGACGGTCCTGGTCTTCGATCTCGGCGGCGGCACCTTCGACGTCTCGCTGCTGGAGATCGGCGAGGGCGTGGTGGAGGTGAGGGCCACCAACGGCGACACGCACCTGGGCGGCGACGACTGGGACCAGCGGATCGTCGACCACCTGGTCAGGCAGTTCAAGAACGCCCACGGGGTCGATCTGGCCAAGGACAAGATGGCCGTCCAGCGGCTGCGGGAGGCGGCGGAGAAGGCGAAGATCGAGCTGTCCAGCTCGACCGAGACCACCATCGGCCTGCCCTACGTCACCGCGTCGGCCGAGGGCCCGCTGCACCTGGACGAGAAGCTCACCCGGGCCCGGTTCCAGGAGCTGACCGCCGACCTGCTGGAGCGCTGCAAGATCCCGTTCCACCAGGCCGTGAAGGACGCGCGGGTGCCGGTCTCCGACATCGACCACGTGGTGCTGGTCGGAGGGTCCACGCGGATGCCCGCGGTGACGGTCCTGGTCAGGGAGCTGACCGGCGGCAAGGAGGCGAACAAGGGCGTCAACCCCGACGAGGTGGTGGCCATCGGCGCCTCGCTGCAGGCCGGTGTCCTCAAGGGCGAGGTCAAG
>NZ_JBXUOY010000511.1:0-1268 GCF_057196705.1 Streptomyces sp. ATLC9
GTGCCGCTGCGGCACCGGCCGACGAGGCCGTTTCCCCACGTGGGGGTGTCAGTCGGCCCAGGGGGAGGGGGGCCGGGGCGTCCGCAGCGTACGGCCCAGCTCCCGCACCAGGTCGGCCGGGCGCACCGTGCCGGCCGGGAAGCGCTGCCTCTCGCACGCGGTCAGCGCCGCGCACTCCAGCAACAGGGTGTGCACCAGCGTCTCGTGCGCCGATCCAAGGCCGCCCCGCGCGCTCGGTCGGGGCAGCGTCCCGTCCCGGCCGGGCTGCCGGACGGCGGCCACCGCCGCCGTCACGATCTGCCGCGCCCGGGAGCGCATCCCCGCCAGCAGGGACGCGTCACGGCGTTCCCCGGTGCCGAGCGCCGTCAGCAGTGCCGTGTCGAACAGAACCAGCACCGCAGCCGCGAACGGGTCGGCGGGCGGCCGCGGTTCGCCCGCCGGACCGGCCCCGCGGACGCCGCCGGCCGCCGACACCGTCCGCGCCCGGGCCAACCCGGCGTTCAACGCCTCGACGAACAGGCGCCCCACCACCGTGTCGGCGCCCACCTGTCCGTCGGCCGGCCCGGTCATGACCGCTCCGCGCCGATCGAGCGGAATCCTCCGCCGAAGAACACCAGCCCCGCCCCCTCGTCGGCGCGTACGGCATTGACCACGTCGCCGATGAAGATGGCGTGATCCCCGGAGTCATGGGCGTCGGCCAGCTCGCACTCCAGCCAGGCGGTCGCACCGCGCAGCAGCGGAGCCTGGGTGAGGGGACCCGGATGCCAGTCGAGACCGTCGAACTGCTCCGGTCCGAGCGGTCGCTTCTTGTCGGCGAAGTACCGGGCCAGCGCCTCCTGGCCGGCCCCCAGCACGGACACGCCGAAGTGCCCGGCGGAGCGGATGGCCTTGTGCATGACCGCGTCGTGCGCGACGCAGCACAGCACGGTGGGCGGCTTCAGCGAGACGGAGCTGAAGGCGTTGGCGGTCATGCCGTGGATGTGCTCGCCGCCTACGCTCAACACGATCACACCGGTCGCGAAGCGAGCCATCACCTCGCGCAACGGCAGCGGCTCGGCGAGGCTCCGGTCGACGGTCTCCTGGGTGGACAAGGACTGCATGGGGGAACCTTTCGTCTGTGGGTGGAAAGGACTCCGGCCCACAAGAGGCCGCGTCCGTCCGGTCGTGTCCAAGCAAGCGTCGTGTTCGTGTTCGTGTTCGTGGCGTGGCCGGGGCCGGCCGGCCCCCGCGCCGGGCGGGCCCCGCCGGGGTCTCCCGCCCGGGGCCCC
>NZ_JBXUOY010000512.1:0-1240 GCF_057196705.1 Streptomyces sp. ATLC9
GCGCCGCGGGCCGGCGACGACGGCGCGGTCGTCGGTGGCGGGGCCTGAGAGCGCCGGGCAGAAGCCCGCCGCATCGCAGGGGCGTCCGCCCGGCACGGTGTCCGGCACGGCGGCGGACACGGTGACGGGCGCCGTGGTCGGCACTGTGATCGCCGGGCGCAGTAGGGTGCCAGTGTCCCAGCAGTCGACCCGATGGAGCAGGACGTGTCCCGTCAGGTGTTCCTCTACGACCATCCGGAACGCTTCGTGGCCGGTACGGTCGGGCTGCCTGGCCGCCGGACGTTCTTCCTCCAGGCGTCCGGGGCAGGCCGAACCACCAGCGTCGCCCTGGAGAAGGCGCAGGTCGAGGCGCTCGCCGAGCGCATAGACGAACTGCTGGACGAGGTCGTGCGGCGTACCGGAGGCAGCGCCCCGGTCCCGGCCGTCGCGCCGGCCGAGACCACCGACAACGCTCCCCTGAGGACTCCGGTGGATGAGGAGTTCCGGGTCGGCACCATGGCGCTGGCCTGGGACGGCGAGGACGAGTGCGTGGTCGTGGAGGCGCAGGCCCTCGTGGAGATCGAGGCCGACTCCGACGAGGATCTGGCCGAGGCCGAGGAGAGGCTGCTGCGGGACGACGAGAACGGCCCGCCGGTGCTGCGCGTGAGGATCAGCGGCGCCACGGCCCGGGCCTTCGCCAAACGCGCCATGGAGGTCGTCAAGGCCGGCCGGCCGCCGTGCCCGCTGTGCAGTCTGCCGCTCGACCCGGAGGGACACGTATGCCCGCGCCAGAACGGATACCGCCGCGGCCTGTGAGGCCGGAGGCGGGCACCGGCGCACCGTCGGCCGAACTGCTGGCCCGCGGTGAACTGACGGTGCGCGGGCGCCTCGGTGACGCCTCCAACACGGTGCTGTACTGCACGGTCGCGGAGGCGGACCCGGGCGGCGGGGACGGCGTGCGGGGAGTGCCCTGCGTCTACAAGCCGGTGCGCGGGGAGCGCCCGCTGTGGGACTTCCCCGACGGCTCCCTCGCCCGGCGCGAGGTGGCCGCCTACGAGGTCTCCGAGGCCCTGGGCTGGCATCTGGTGCCGCCGACCGTGCTGCGCGACGGCCCGTACGGCGAGGGCATGTGCCAGCTGTGGATCGGGCCCCGTCCGGACGGGGCGGAGGAGCCGGGGCCGGCGGGCCGGACCGGTGGATCGGACGGGCAGGTCAGACGGGCGGCCAGGGGATAGGGGGCCAGTCGCCGCCGGGCAGCGGG
>NZ_JBXUOY010000513.1:0-1237 GCF_057196705.1 Streptomyces sp. ATLC9
CGCGCCGCGCGGCGCGCCCGCCCCGCCCCGGGCCGCCCCCCCCCCGGGTCCGGGAACGGGCGACTCACCGCCCCCGGGTTCGCAACCGAGGGCTTCGCCAGGAAGAATCGCTGTCGGACCGCGGGACCGGTACGGCGGTGGAAGGCTGCGCGGGGCGGCGATCGTCGACCCCGACGGGGAGGTGGCAGGCAAGTGGTGGAGCAGCTGACGCAGCACGATCCGCGGCGTATCGGCCCGTTCGAGGTGCTCGGGCGGCTGGGCGCCGGCGGCATGGGGCTGGTCTACCTCGCCCGTTCGGCCTCCGGGCGCCGGGTGGCGATCAAGACGGTGCGCACCGAGCTCGCCGAGGACCAGCTCTTCCGCGTCCGCTTCACCCGGGAGGTGGAGGCGGCCCGCGCCGTCAGCGGCTTCTACACCGCCGCCGTCGTGGACGCCGACCCGCGCGCCGCGGTGCCGTGGCTGGCGACCGCGTACGTGCCCGCGCCCTCCCTGGAGGAGATAGTCAACGAGTGCGGGCCGCTCCCGGCGCAGGCCGTGCGCTGGCTGGCCGCCGGTGTCGCCGAGGCGCTCCAGTCCATCCACGGGGCGGGCCTGGTCCACCGGGACCTGAAGCCCTCCAACGTGCTGGTGGTCGAGGACGGCCCGCGGGTGATCGACTTCGGCATCGCCTCGGGGGTGTCCAACACCCGGCTGACGATGACCAACGTCGCCGTCGGAACCCCCTCGTACATGTCGCCCGAGCAGGCGCGGGACTCGCGCAGCGTCACGGGCGCCAGCGACGTCTTCTCCCTCGGCTCCACCCTGGTCTTCGCCGCCACCGGCCATCCGCCCTTCCACGGGGCGAACCCCGTCGAGACCGTCTTCATGCTGCTGCGCGAGGGCCCGGACCTGGAGGGCCTGCCCGAGGAACTCGGACCGCTCATCGAGTCCTGCATGCGCGCCGAGCCCGACCAGCGGCCCACCCCGGCCGACCTCCAGGCGCAGCTCGCCCCGCACCTGTTCTCCTCCGGCGGCGACGACAGCGGCACGGCCTCCGCCTGGCTGCCGGGCGGCGCGGTGGCGCTGATCGAGCGGCACCGGGGCGGGCGGGCACGGCCCGCGCGGCCCGCCTCCAGGTCCCGGGCCCAGGCCCGTCCCCCGGAGCCGGCGCCCCGGCACCGGGCGCCGGAGCACTCACCGTCCGCCCAGGCCCCGGCGTCTGTCTCTTATAAACATAACCGAGCCCACCAGACCCAAG
>NZ_JBXUOY010000514.1:0-1226 GCF_057196705.1 Streptomyces sp. ATLC9
GCCCCGGGCAGCCGCCCCGTCCCGGACAGCCCTCCCGCCAGGGGGAGGGAGTCCCCGCGGGGGCCGCGGGCGCCTTCGGCCCCGGCGCGCGCCCCGGGTCCCGCCCCGGCCAGCAGCCCCCGCAGCGGCGCGAGGGAGCCTCCGCGGGCGAACTGCCCGCCGGACCGGGCGAGCGGCGCCCCAGCTGGGCCGATGGCCGCGATGACCGGACGTCCGGGCGGTACGAGGCCCCCGAGGCGCCGCGCGGTCACGAAGAAGCGGACAGCACCTCGGAGTTCGCCCGTCCGGGCGGCCCCGGCGCGTATCCGCAGCGGCACGCCGGACCCGACGAGACCGCCCAGCTTCCGCGCATGGAACCGCAGGCAGGTCCGCACGGTCCGCAGGACACCGGTCAGTACCCCCGGCCCCAGAACCCGCAGGACACCGGTCAGTACCCGGCCCCGCAGCCTCCCCAGGCATCCCGGAGCCCGCAGGACACCGGCGAGTACGCCCTTCCGGGCGGCCCGCAGGACACCGGTCAGTACGCCGTCCCCCGGCAGGGCGTCCCCGGCGCCCGCGAGTCCTCCGCCTACGAGCTGCCCGGAAGCAGCCCGGCCGCGACGGGCTCGGACGAGCGCACGCCGATCTTCGAGTCGATGGAGTCGAACTGGTTCAGCTCCCGGCAGGCCCCCGCGGCCGCGTCACCGGGCGAGCCACCCTCGGCGGGGGCGTCCGTTCCGGCGCCGCCCCGGCGGCCCGAGAGGTCCGAGCGGCCCGCCCGGCCGGCGCCCCGTCGACAGGCCACCGGTGGACCCGGCGACACCGGCGCCGGGTGGCAGGAGAACCCGAACGACGAGCGCTGGCGCCGGGCCGAACAGCTCCGCCAGCCCGCAGCCGGCGGGGTCACCACCTCCGGTCTGCCCCGTCGTGTGCCGCGCGCCAACCTCGTCGCGGGCACCGCGCAGCAGCGGCCGTCCACACCGGCCGGCCCACAGGTCTCGCGTGCGCCCGATGACGTACGCGGCCGGCTTACCAATCTCCGCCGGGGCATCCAGCAGGGTCGGCAGGCCGGAAGCGGCCAGGCCGGCGGCAGCCACGGCACAGGCCCCACCTACCAGCAGGAGCGTTAGTTGAGTCCGATGAGCCAGGCGGCGCAGAACCTGAACTGGTTGATCACCAACTTCGTGAGCAACACCCCGGGGGTGTCGCACACGGTGGTGGTCTCCGCCGACGGCCTCCTTCTGGCC
>NZ_JBXUOY010000515.1:0-1171 GCF_057196705.1 Streptomyces sp. ATLC9
AACTTCACGACATAGGTGCCCAGGTCGTCGGCCTCGACGATGCCGGGCAGCGATCCGCCCTCGCGCAGGGGCGTCACATAGCGCGTGGCGGTGACTTCGGGAAGCATTTTCCCAGGCTATCCGACGCGCTGACCTTGCAAACCACGGTCGGCTCCAAAGCCCCTCGGACCGGGGATCCCGCCGGAACCGCTCCCGAACCACCCTGGGGAGAATCCGGGGAGTTTCAGCCGCCGCCCGGCCTCCCCCGCCTGCCCAGCAGTCCGTCCATGACGGTACGCCCCTTGCTCCCGGCCTCCGGCATGAAGTGAGCGTAGTAACCGAGCGTGACGGCCGGCGAGGAGTGCCCGAGCCACCGCGCCAGGGTCACCACGGACTCCCCCGCCTCCAACATGACCGAGGCGTAGGTGTGCCGCAGCACATGGAAGCCGTCCCTCGGCGCCGCCTCCCACTGCCACTGCTTCGCACCCTCGGCGCGCGGCGGGATGACGCCGGCCTTGGCCAGCGCGGGCTTCCACGTGCAGGTGTTCCATGTGTTCACGGCCACGGCGTTGCCGAACCGCGTGGTGAGCAGGAGGGAAAACTTCCTTCGCGGTCCGTCCTCCCCCGGCCTCCCCCAGGGAAGCTCCACCTCCACCGGCGGGAACGCCTCGATATGGCGCTTCAACTCCTCGGCGACCGAGCCGGGCATGTCCACGGTGCGGGTCTTCGCTCCCTTGGGCAGGGCGAAGAACAGCCCGCCGTTGACCGTCTGCACCTGGCGGCGGATGTGGAGGGCACCTCGCGCGTAGTCGATGTCCTCCGGACTCAGTCCGAACACTTCGCCCTGACGGAGCCCGCATCCCAGCCCGAGCACCACGGCCATGCGGTGCCGGGGGCTGATCACGTCACGAACCCGGAGTGCGGTCTCCAGCGACCACGCCTCTCGCCGCTCCCGGGACGCCTTGGGCCAGCGCACGGATTTTGCGTGCATGGGGTTCCTGGCGAGCCGCCTGTCGTCGACGGCCGCTTCCAGAATGCCGGACAACTCGGACAGGATCCCGCGCCGGTAGTCGACCGAGGAGACGGATTCCTCCAGCTTCGCCGTATACGCGCGCAGCGTCGTCGCCGTGATGCTCCGGAGCGGAAGCCGCCCCAGGTGCGGAATGATGTGAAGCCGCGCTTTACGTTCCTG
>NZ_JBXUOY010000516.1:0-1163 GCF_057196705.1 Streptomyces sp. ATLC9
CTGGGCCGGGAGATGGGCCGGGCGGCCCGGCTCCGCTACGAGCAGGGCTTCAGCCCGGCCGTCGGGCTGGAGCGCCTGGTGGATGGATACCGCACCGCGATCGCGGGTCGGGGCGGGGGGGGGGGCCGCCCCCCCCCCCCCCCCAGGCGGGCAGCAGCGAGAAGTGCAGGTTGACCCAGCCCCTGGCCGGGACCGCGAGCGCGACCCCGGGCAGCAGCGCGCCGTAGGCGACGACCGGGCAGCAGTCCGGGGCGATCTCGCGCAGCCGGGCGAGGAAGTCCTCGTCGCGCGGGCGGGCGGGCTTGAGGACCTCGATGCCGGCCTCCTCGGCCCGCTGGGCGACCGGGCCGGCCACCAGGCGGCGCCCGCGCCCGGCGGGCGCGTCGGGCCGGGTGACGACGGCCGCGACCTCGTGCCGCTCCGATGCGATCAGTGCGTCGAGGGCGGGTACGGCGACCTCGGGTGTGCCGGCGAAGACGAGCCTCATCGGTGCGGGACTACCTCTCGGAGACGGGTGCGTCGGGGACGGGTGGGGTGGGGCGGGCGCGGAACGGCGCACCAGTCTACGGCCCGCAGCGGCGCCGGGCCCGGCGGGCGCCGGGAAGCCGGCCGGGGCGTACGGTCCCGAACACGCCGCTCCCGCGGGTCTTTTCACGCCCCCTCAGCGTTACCCCGGCGCCCGGTACCGCGTTGGTCAATGCAGCTTGACCGAAACGGCCGCAGACGCGGCCGGCCGATCCCACGCCGGTTCGAGAGGCTTGACCATGGCCGACCACGCCACCCCCGACGCCCGGGCACGGGCCAGCCTGCACCTGCTGGTTCGGGACATCGAGCGGGTCCGCCGGCAGGTGGACGCACTGCGCACGCTCACCGCGCAGCTCGGCAACGTCTACCGGCCGCGGCGCGCGGGCCCGTCCGCGGGCTTCGTCGTCTACGGCAGGGCGCCCGCGCCGACCGTCCGGCTCGCCCAGGAACTGCGCGACAGTGTGGAGACGCTGGTGACGGCGGCCGTGGAGTTCGACCGGTCGCTGGGTTTCTCCTGGGACGCGGTGGGCTCGGCGCTGGGCGTGACCAAGCAGGCCGTGCACCGCCGCTACGGCTCGCGCCGGGCGGCGGCGCGGGCGGGTGGCGCCGCGATGGTGGAGGCGCCGGCGGCCACCGCC
>NZ_JBXUOY010000517.1:0-1160 GCF_057196705.1 Streptomyces sp. ATLC9
CCGCCGGAGGCGCCCGGGGTCGTACGGGTCCCGGGGGCCGTACGGGGAGGCGCCGAGGGCGCCGTGCGCGTCCTCGTCCGCCGTCAGCGCGGTGTCGTAGTGGGCGTGGGGCTCGGCGGGCGCGGGCAGCAGCAGATAGCCGTCGAGGTCGATCCGGGTGGCCCACGGAGGCGCGGGGGAGGAGAGGCTGCCCGCGGTCCCGACCGCCTCGATCCGCCCGCCGCCGATCCGCACGTCCACGGCGCGGCCGTCGGCGAGCCGGGCGCCGCACAGGACGAGCGCGGCCGCCGCCGGGGTCGGGGCGCCCTCCGAAGCGGTGTCCGAGGGACCGCCCGGTGGGCCCGGCGAACCCGGGCGGCCGGAGGGGCCCGGGGGAGGTGGTGCGTCGCGATCGGGCTGCGCCGGTTCCTGCGGCTGGCTGTCGGGCATGGGGCTCCCGCGTTTC
Source organism: Streptomyces sp. ATLC9 (assembly GCF_057196705.1). Taxonomy (NCBI): domain Bacteria; kingdom Bacillati; phylum Actinomycetota; class Actinomycetes; order Kitasatosporales; family Streptomycetaceae; genus Streptomyces; species Streptomyces sp. ATLC9. Next base: position 446 of record NZ_JBXUOY010000517.1, read on the forward strand.
GCTCATGATCGCTGGGTGCACCGAAGCCTAGGGCCAGGGCGGGCCCGGGGCGTGCCGCCATCACATGGGGCCCAATAGTCGTACCGGTGGCCGCTCCGCGCCGCCGTACGGAGGTGTGGCCGGTACGGATTTCACGTTCGGCACCCGGAACGTGTAATGTCTTCATCGCTCGCCCCAATAGCTCAGTCGGCAGAGCGTCTCCATGGTAAGGAGAAGGTCTACGGTTCGATTCCGTATTGGGGCTCTGGTGCGTGGGGTTCCCCGTCGAGAGACGGGGGCCGCCCGCATCGCGGCGGTGTAGCTCAGTCGGTAGAGCAAACGGCTCATAATCGTTGTGTCACCGGTTCGAGTCCGGTCACCGCTACCAAACCCAGTAGCCGATTGCGGGGTCGGTCCTCCGATCGGCTACTCTTTCTGCGTTGAACCCGTCCCAGCCGTCAAGGAGCACTCACGTGGCTGCCACCGACGTCCGCCCGAAGATCACGCTGGCCTGCGTGGAGTGCAAGGAGCGGAACTACATCACCAAGAAGAACCGGCGCAACAACCCGGACCGTCTTGAGATGAAGAAGCACTGCCCGCGCTGCAACGCGCACACCGCGCACCGCGAGACGCGATAAGCGCCGCGACCGGCCAGGCCGCCGCGCACAGACACGCAAAGCCGTGTGGGCGCCCCCCGTCGCCGGGGGGGGCGGACCGCGTTTGGTGCGGGCGAGCC
>NZ_JBXUOY010000518.1:0-1131 GCF_057196705.1 Streptomyces sp. ATLC9
GGGTAGAAAAACTCCTAACCGCCCCCCGCCCCCCGCGGCGGCCCCCCCGCCGGGGGGGGACCGGGGGGGGGCCCCCGATGCGGGGGAGCGGTCAGAGACCCAGCTCGCCCTCGAACTCGCCGGCCTCCAGGCGGGCCTTGACGTCCGCCAGGTAGCGGGCGGCGTCCGCGCCGTCGACCAGCTGGTGGTCGTAGGACAGGGTCAGGTAGACCATGTCCCGGATGGCGATGGTCTCGCCCAGCTCCGGGTGGTCCACCACGACCGGGCGGCGCACGGTGACGCCGATGCCCAGCTCGGCCACCTGCGGGTAGTTCACGATGATCGTGTCGAACAGCGCACCGCGCGAACCGGTGTTGCTGATCGTGAACGTGCCGCCGGACATGTCGTCCGGGCTGAGCTTGCCGGTGCGGACCTTGCCCGCCAGCTCCGCGGTCTTCTTGGCGACGCCGGCCAGGTTCAGGTCGCCCGCGCCCTTGATGACCGGGACCATCAGGCCCTTCTCCGAGTCCACCGCGATGCCGATGTTCTCGACGTCGTGGTAGGTCACGGTGCCGTCGTCGTTGATCTTGGCGTTGATCGACGGGTGGACCTTCAGCGCCTCGGCGGCGGCCTTGACGAAGAACGGCATCGGGGAGAGCTTGACGCCCTCACGGGCCAGGAAGTCCTCCTTGGCCCGGGCCCGCAGCCGCATGACCCGCGTGACGTCCACCTCGACCACGGTGGACAGCTGCGCCTGCTTGTGCAGCGCCTTCATCATGTTCTCGGCGATGACCTTGCGGATGCGGGTCATCGGCACCGTCTGGCCGCGCAGCGGCGACGGCTCGGCCTTGGCCGGGCCGCGGCCCGCCGGAGCGGCGGCCGGTGCCGGAGCCTGGGCAGTCTGCGCCCTGGCGGCCTCGGCCGCGGCCACGACATCCTGCTTGCGGATGCGGCCGCCGACGCCGGTGCCCTTGACGGTGGACAGGTCGACGCCGTTCTCGGCGGCGAGCTTGCGCACCAGCGGGGTCACATAGGCGCCCTCACCGGCGGCGGCCGGGGCGGGGGCCTGGGCCGGAGCGGCGGGCGCCTGCTGCGGGGCCTGGGTCTGGGCCTGCGCCGGGGCGGCCTGCGGCTCGGGCTTCGGCTCGGGCC
>NZ_JBXUOY010000519.1:0-1130 GCF_057196705.1 Streptomyces sp. ATLC9
CCCCCAGCACCGCGCCCTCGGCCAGCAGGTGGTGCGGGGCGGCGCGCGGTGTGCAGAGCGTCCCAGGTGAGCAGGCACAGTGCGGCCCAGACGAGCAGGAAGCCGGCCCAGCGCTCGGGCGGCATCTCCTCGTCGAAGGCCAGCAGGCCCAGCAGGAACATCGAGGCGGGCGCCAGGTACTGCAGCAGGCCGATCGTGGACAGCGGCAGCCGTACGGCCGCCCCGCCGAAGAAGATCAGCGGCAGTGCGGTGGCCAGCCCGGCCAGGGAGAGCAGCAGCGCGTGCCCGGCCCCCTCGGTGGCGAAGGTGGCCTCGTCCCGCGAGGCCAGGAAGACCAGGAAGGCGACGGCGGGCAGGAACTGCACGGCCGTCTCGGCCCCGAAGCCCGCCACCCCGTCCAGCCGGACGCCCTTCTTGATCAACCCGTAGAGCGCGAAGGTGACGGCCAGGGCGAGCGAGAGCCAGGGCAGTCGGCCGTACGCGACGGTCATCACACCCACCGCCAGCGCCCCGATGCCGACGGCCACCCACTGGGCGGGCCGCAGTCGTTCGCGCAGCAGCAGGACGCCGAAGGCGATGGATATCAGCGGGTTGATGAAGTAGCCGAGTGACGCCTCGATGACCTTCCCGCTCCCGACCGCCCAGATGAACAACCCCCAGTTGACCGATATCAATCCGGCGGCCAGGGCGACCAGCCCGAGCTTGCGGGGGTCGCGCAGCAGCGGGCGCACCCAGGCCCAGCGGCGCAGCGCGGCCAGGATGACCAGGGCGGTGGGCAGCGACCACACCATCCGGTGGGCCAGGACCTCGGTGGCGCCGGCGGGCTCCAGCAGAGCCCAGTACAGCGGTAGCAGGCCCCACATCCCGTAGGCGGCGAAGCCGAACAACAGTCCTGTGCGCTGCTCGCCCTGCGACTCCAACGTTCCTCCTCCGGGACGGCCGGTCCGGCCGGACCGGCCGTCCCGGCCTTGCTGGCCGACGTCAAGACGGTAGCGCCGTACGCCCCGGCTGTCATTTCCGTTCCGGTGTACGGTGCTTACGTATCGTGCTCCGTCCCGCACGCTCGGCGCATCCCGGCCGGGACGCGCCGAATCCCACGCCGTCCGAACGGCCGAGGGGCCGGTCCCGCC
>NZ_JBXUOY010000520.1:0-1122 GCF_057196705.1 Streptomyces sp. ATLC9
GGCCCGTGCCGCGGACGCCGCCGAGGCGGCCGGGAGCGCGTACGCCGCCGAGCGGCGCGCCGCCGAGGCCCTGGGCGCCGAGGAGCGCCTGGCCGAGCTGCTGGGACTGCCCGGCGGAGAGGGGCCGGGGGCTCCCCCGGAGCCCGGATCCTCCGTTCCCGGTCCAGCCCCCGCGCTGGACGCCGAGGGGCTGGACCGCAACGCCGAGACCCTGCGCGCGCTGCTGGAGGATTCGGTCGCCGCCGCCGAACGCCAGCTGTTCGACCTGCGCACGGCCGCCGCCGACGACTCACGCATCCTCGGCGCCCTCGGCGACGGCGGACTGCTGCCGCCCGGCCCCGATGTCCTGGCCACCGTCGAGTACCTGGGCGAGCACGGCATCCCCGCCCTGCCCGGCTGGCGCTATCTCGCCCAGTCCGTGGACCCGGCCGATCACGCCGCCGTCCTGGCCGCCCGGCCCGAACTGGTCGACGGTGTCGTCATCACCGACCCCGAAAGCCACGTCCGCGCCCGGGAGGTCCTGGCGGGCGCAGCCCTGCTGCCCCGCTCGGCCGTCGCCGTCGGCACCGCCGCCGCGCTGCTGGCGCCCGTCCCCGCCCCCGGCGGGGAGAGCGCCGGAACCCCGGGCGGCTCGGGCGTGTTCCTCGTGCCGCCCAACCCGGCCATGCACGACGAGCACGCGGCCGACGACGAGCGCCGCCGGCTGCGCGAGCGCGCCGCCGCCCGCGACGAGGAGATCCGCTCCCTGGCCGCGCGGCTGTCCGCCGACCGCTCCCTGACCGCCCGGATCGCCTCCTGGCGCACTGGCTGCCCGCCCGGCCGCCTGGCCGAGCTGGCCGGCGGGGCCCGGGCCGCCGCCGAGGCCGCCGAGGCCGCCCGGCAGCACCTGGAGGAGACCCGCGCCGCCGCGACCGAGGCCGAGGAGAGTGCCGCCGAGGCCGCCCGCGTACGCGAGGAGAGGCAGGAGCGAGCCCAGCAGGCACGCCGTTCCGCCGACGCGCTGGCCGGACTCGCCTTCCGGCTGCGCGAGCGCGCCAAGTGGCAGGCCCGGCTGCGGGAGCTGGCCGAGGAGGCGGCCGAGGCCGAGGCCCGGGCCGGCGCCTGCCTGGAGCGGGCCCGCTC
>NZ_JBXUOY010000521.1:0-1096 GCF_057196705.1 Streptomyces sp. ATLC9
GACCCGCGCCACGGCGAAGCCCGGCCGGCCGGAGGTGGCCAGGACGGCCTCGGTCACGGCGGTGCGCGGGTTCGGGTCCCCCGGGGCGGTGAGCGGCGTGGCGTGGGTCTCCACCGCCGACGTCTCGCCCTCGCCGCCGACGATGTGCATCACCAGCGTGCGCGGCTCCGGCGCGCTGAACGCGGCCCGCACCGGCACACCCGCCCGCGGGCCGACGCGGTAGGCCACGTCCACCAGGAAGCGGTCGCCGTTGACGGCCGGGTCGGGCTCCTCCACCACCGTCAGCCGGGTGAAGGCGTACGGGTGAAACCACGCCCCGTGCCAGGGGTCGAGCCGGTTGGCGATGACGTCCTCCGGCTCGCAGACGCCCACCAGGGTCGTCACCGCGTCCACCGAGACGGCCGGATCCGGGCGCCGGGGCAGGCAGGGCCGCTCCAGAGGCTCCTCGCCGCCCACCGCGTCCAGCCGTACCCACACCAGCACACCGTCGTCGTACACGGGATAGGGCTCCCAGCCGGGCATGCCCCGCTCGGTCAGGCCCAGGCCGTGCCAGTGGCAGATCAGCCGCCCGGACTCCACCACGCTGTCGCACAGGGGCGCGCCCAGGTGCGGGCAGGCGCCCGGACCGGCCACCGGGCGCCCGGACTCCGCGCGCCAGAGCACCAGCTCCACCCCGGCGACCGTCCTGCCGAAGGGGCGGCCGCGGCGGATCTCACGACTGGCGGCCACCACGTACCAGTTGCCCGAGGGGCGGGCCGAGGCCCGCTTCAGGGCGTCGGCGATGATCTGCGGACGGGCCGCCCGCCACGTGGGCTCCTGGCGGCTCCAGCCGGGGCCGGACATCAGACGCAGGGGGCTGCGCCAACCGGTCGAACCCCCGACACGGCGCTTGGTCAAGACAGCACTCCTCCTCGCTGCGCGCCCCGCCGGCGGGTCCGCGGGGTCTCCTTGGGGGTCTCCGCGGGCGCCCTTTCCACGGGGTCCCCCTCCGCGCCTTCCCACGAGTGGCCGGGCACCCGCGGCAGGTCACCGGTCAGGGCGCCGCGGGCGCGCGAGGCGGCGACGCCGGCCAGCCCGCCCAGCGCCACGGCGGCCC
>NZ_JBXUOY010000522.1:0-1078 GCF_057196705.1 Streptomyces sp. ATLC9
TCCCACATGAACCAGAACCGGTCCTGGCCCGGCGTGCCGAACAGGTACAGGATCAGGTCCTGGTCCAGCGTGATACGGCCGAAATCCATCGCCACCGTGGTGGTGGTCTTGTCGGCGGTGTGCGTCAGGTCGTCGATCCCGGCGGACGCGGCGGTCATCACGGCTTCGGTGCGCAGCGGGTTGATCTCCGACACGGCGCCAACGAAGGTCGTCTTGCCCACGCCGAACCCGCCCGCCACCACGATCTTCGCGGAGGTGGTGGAGCGGGCTGCACCGCTAGAGCTTGCGAAGTCCACTGAGCACCCTTTCGAGCAGTGTCACATCTGGCTGGCCGCCGGGCTCGCTGCTGCTGCCCGGCTGATGGATGGCGACGAGGCCGGCCTCGGCCAGGTCGGCCACGAGGATACGGGCGACGCCCAAGGGAATGGAGAGAAGTGCCGAGATCTCGGCAACCGATTTGATCTCGTAACACAGATGGCAGATCCGCTGGTGCTCCGGGAGCTGTCCCTGGAGGCGGGCGGGCTGCGCGGTGGTGTGCACCAGCGCCTCGATGGCGAGCTGGTAGCGCGGCCGGGTACGGCCCCCGGTCATGGCGTACGGACGCACCAGCGGCGAAGGCCCGCCGTCGGTGCCGGCCGCCGGCTGGGAACGGCGGGGCCGCGGAGCGTGCGGCTGCTGAGGCTCCTGGGGGTACTGCTGCGGCCCGGGCTGCCCGGGCTGCCCGGGCTGGGAGTAGGGCTCCTGCCACTGCTGCCCGCTCGGGGCGGAGGGGAAGTTGTAGCGCTTCGTGGACGGGTCGTGCCGCGGCTGAGACTGGTGCTCACCGCCGTAGGGACCGCCTGGGGGCGTTGCCACGTCTCCTCCTCCACTGCCTGCTGTGACTCGGGCCGCCGTCTTGCGTGTGCCGTCAGCCCATCGCGTCTCCGCACCGTATGGCGCGGAGACGCGATACGCACGGCCTGTATTGCTAGTTGAGCAGACTTCCCTGCAGTTCGGCGCGGAGGTCCGGCGTCAGCACCGTACCCGCCCGGTCCACCAGCAGGGCCATCTCGTACCCGACCAGACCGATGTCCGCCTC
>NZ_JBXUOY010000523.1:0-1076 GCF_057196705.1 Streptomyces sp. ATLC9
ACGCCGGTCCGCCCTGGCGGCGAACCGGCGTTCCCTGCCCTGCTCCGCAGGAGCTTCGTTTCCTCCCCGCCCTAAAGGACGGGGTATCCACGAAGGAGAGCCCCGATGACCGTCACGACTGTGCTGTCCGCGTGCTGTCCGCCGTGCTGTCCGCACGCGCGGCTCGCGACCGGCGATCGCGATGGGAACATCGTTGCGCATGCCACTGACAATCGGCCCCGACCTGGGCAAACATCTCCTGTCGGAGCTTCTCCGGCATATCCGGGTGAGGGTGTCCGGATGAGGGCGCGGGCGCGCTCCGGCCGAGGAGGGCGCCGAGAACGGCGGGAGCGGGCGGCCGGCCGATTCGCCGTACCACCCGCTCCCGTCCCCCGTATCCCCCGAGCGTTCCCCCTACAGACGGCCGCCGCCCCACTCCGCCGCCCCGTGCCGGCGGTGCGGTACCGCGTTTCCCGTCGTCTCCGACTCTGCCGTCCACGCCTGGTGAAGCCCATCCGTACGGCTACTCAGAACCGGACTCAGGTACTTCTACTCATCTACTGCGTACGGCGCTTCGAAGCTGTTACCGCACCCCGGCTAGAGTTCCTGGCCATGGCACGGACTGTGGTGATCGGCGCCGGTATGGGCGCCATGGCCGCCGCCGCCCGGCTGGCCGTGGCCGGCCACCGGGTGACGGTGTACGAGCGGGCGCGGACCCACGGCGGCGCGGTGCGCCGCCTGGAACGGGACGGGTTCGGTTTCGACACCGGTCCCGGACTGCTGTACCTGCCCGCCGTCTGGCGGGACCTCTTCGTCAAGACCGGCCGCGAGCCGCTGGAGGAGTGCGTCGCGCTGACCGAGGTGGACCCGGCCGTCCGCCACGTCTTCGCCGACGGCACCTCCGTCCGCCTGCCCGGCGGGTCCCGGGCCGGCACGGTCGACGCCCTGGACACGGCCCTCGGGGCGGGTGCGGGAGGGCGGTGGAGCGAGCTGCTGGGCCGCGGCCGCCGGACGTGGGAGGCCACCCGGCGCCCGCTGCTGGAGGAGCCGCTGACCGGCGCCGGCGACCGCGCCGGGCTCGGTGCCGACCCGTATCC
>NZ_JBXUOY010000524.1:0-1071 GCF_057196705.1 Streptomyces sp. ATLC9
GGCCTGGGCTCCTGGGCGCGGCGGCTCACCGGAGGACGGACGGAGGACGGCGCGGACGCCCGCGGGGCGGTCCGGTCCGGGTCCGTCCCGTCCGCCGTGCCCCCCGCCACCCCGCCCGCGGCGGGTGAGGACCGCTGGCCGGACCCGTCGGAGATCCTGCTCACCGCGCTGGGCCCCGGCCCCCGGCTGTGGGAGCGCGGCTTCGGCCACCCCGACGCGCTGACCTTCCGGCTCGGCTCCGCCCGCGGCGCGGCCGGAGCCGTCGAGCCGGTGACGGTGGATCTGCGGCGTACGGGTTCGCTGGGGCTGGCCGGCCCCCGGGCCCGGCTGATGCCGCTGGTGCGCTCGGTCCTCGCCCAGCTCACCGCACTGCACGGGCCCGGTGCCCTGGAGGTCGTGCTGATCGCCCCGGGCCGTGCGCCCCTCGGTCGCGCGCACGGCCCGGCGGAGGGCGGTGACTGGTCCTGGCTGGGCTGGCTGCCGCACCTGCGCCCGACCCGCGGCCAGGACTGCCGCCTGCTGCTGGCGTACGACCGTGAGCAGGCCGCCGCCCGCACCGGGGAGCTGCTGCGGCGGCTGGACGGACCGGAGCCGGGCGCGCGCCGCGGCCCGCTGACGGTCGCCGTGGTCGACGGCGATCCCGGTCCCGCCGAGCTGCGTGACGCCGTGGCACGGCTGGCGGCGCACGGACCGGCCGCGGGCGTCCATCTGCTGTGCCTGGCCGAGACGGCGGCCGCCACCCCGACCTCCCCGCTCGCCGCGACTCTGGAGGCCGCGGCCGCCGCCTCCCCCGCCTTCCGCTCCTGCGGGGCCGTCGGCCTGCTCAGCGGCGCCGTCGCCACGGCGGTACGGGTGGTGGCGCGCGGCACGGATCCGGCGAACGCCCCGGTCGCGACCGTGGACGGGGTGTCGTCGGCCTGGGCCGAGCGCTTCGCACGGGCGCTGGCGCCGCTGCGCGAGGCGGACACGGCCAGGGGTCCGTCCCCGGGCCGCCCCGTGCCGCTGCCGCCGAGTTCCCGGCTGCTGGAGGAGCTGGGCCTGGCCCGGGCCACTCCCGCCGCGCTGCTGGCC
>NZ_JBXUOY010000525.1:0-1046 GCF_057196705.1 Streptomyces sp. ATLC9
GCCGAGCCGAGCAGGGCGAGGGCCGGGGCGGCGAACGCGGACGGCCGCGCCGAGCGTGTCGGGGACGCGGCGGCCCGGGCCACGCCCTCGGCCAGTGGTCCGGAGTCGGCCAGGTCGGCCAGGGCCCGCGCGGCGCGGCCGGTGCGCACACCCTTCCGGGCCAGGGAGCGCAGCACCCGTCCGGCGGTGGTGTAGCAGGCGGCGAACGCGCACCCGGCCAGCAGGACGATGAAGGTGGTGCGGGGGGTGGTGAGCGCGGTGAGGACGGCGATCAGCGCCCAGCGTTCGCCGATGGGCAGCACGATCATGCGGCGGGCCCACACCGTCCAGCCGACCCGGTCCAGTCTCCCCGACAGGGCGGCGGCGGGGTTGGCGCTCCCGGCCGCGGGCCCCCCGGCGCGTTCCCGGCCGCCGTCCCCGCTGTAGTGGTCGGCCTCGTTGAAGGAGAAGTCCACCACGTGGCGGCAGGTCTGGAGCACCATCGCGCCCAGCGCCAGAGCCCACACGTCGTCGCCGCCGCGGGCCGCGCCCAGGGCCAGGCCCGCGTAGTAGGCGTACTCCTTGACCCGGTCGAAGGTGGCGTCCAGCCAGGCGCCGAGCGTGGAGTACTTCAGCGCGTAGCGGGCGAGCTGGCCGTCGGCGCAGTCCAGTACGAACGAGGCGATCAGCAGTGCCCCGGCCGCGGCGAAGCCGCCGCGGGTGCCGGTGGCCGCGCACGCGGCGGCGACCAGCGCGGTGAGCAGCGAGGCGGTGGTCACCTGGTTGGGGGTCAGTCCACGCCGCGCGCACCAGCGGGCGAGATGGCGGGAGTAGGGGCTGACGAAGAAGGTGGTGAAGAAACCGTCGCGGGACTTCACCGCCGAGCGCAGCCGCACTCGCTCCTCGTCGACCGCCGCCACGGCCCGCTCGGCCTCGGAGCGCTCCGCGCCGTCGGCGGGCACGGCGGCCACGAGGACGCCCAGCTCGGGCCGGTGCACGGCCGGCGCCCCGGGATCCTCCTCCAGGGCCGCGGCCACCCGGTCGGGCAGACCGGCGGAGACGGGCGC
>NZ_JBXUOY010000526.1:0-1034 GCF_057196705.1 Streptomyces sp. ATLC9
GGCCGGGCCTGCTCCGCCCGTGCGGCTCAGCCGCGGGTGGCGCCGGCCGCCTGGAGCAGCCGCCGCGCCTCGGCCGGGAAGGGGCGGCCCAGCACCCGGCCCCGGTCGTCGCCGACCGACATCACGGCCACCACCGTGCCGGACTGGCTCACGGCGTCGTAGTCCCGCAGCCACGGCCCGCCGCTGGAGCCCTGGGTCAGGTCGCAGGACTCCAGCAGCAGCCCGCCCACGTTCGGCTGACGGGTGTCCCGCTCGGTCAGCAGGGCGGGCGTGCCCGCGCAGTGGGCGAGCGTCTCGCCGTCGTACGGCTCGGTTGCCGGATAGCCGAGGGCCACGGTGTGCCCGGCCGGGCCGACGGGCTCGAAGCCCAGGCGGTTGGCGCCGACCGTCTCCTGGAGGGTCCGCCCGTCCTTCTCCTCCACCTTCAGGAAGGCGTAGTCGTACGGCAGGGCCTGCGGCAGACTCCCCTGCTTCCAGGCGGACTCCAGGTGCGCCGACTCCACCCGCCAGCCGGCCCGGGCGGCGTTCGCGGTGCCGTGGCGGTCGTAGGCGGGGACGAACCAGGCCTGCTTCCAGCGCGCCTCGCCGGGGTTGTGGACGCAGTGCGCGGCGGTGACGACGACGCTTCCGTTGGGGGCGTCCACGACGGCGCCGGAGCAGGCGAGCAGCTGTCCGTCCGGATAGGTCCCGATGAGCTTCCCGACGGTCCGCACGGTGCCCTTGGGCCAGGGCGCCCGGGGGGTGCCGGTCCCGTCGGCCGTCGTGCGAACGGCCGCGGCGCCGGACACCGGATCGACCGCGGGAACGCCCAGGGGAGCGGCCCCCAGCAGCGCTGCGGAGGTCGCGACGGTGACGAACGCGGCTATGACGGCACGTATCCTGTCCATGCCCTCACGCTGCGCCCTTCCCACGCCGGCATGCCATCCGCACACCGCCGCCCGGGTGGCGCGGGGCGTCCGTTCGGGCGGCCCCGGACGGACGCGTGTGTACGCCGGACGGCCCCGCACCGGTACGGCCCCCAGCCGTCGCGGGCC
>NZ_JBXUOY010000527.1:0-1022 GCF_057196705.1 Streptomyces sp. ATLC9
CCCGCAGCCCGGCCGCCCTGCGGCGCGCGTCCCGCACCGACAGCGGCAGCGGGGACCAGCCGGCCAGCCGCCCCAGGGCGACGACGGGCGGGCGGACCGGCGAGAGCGCCATCACCTCGGCCGGCTCGCCCAGCACCGGCGCGGTGCCGGGCGCGGGCAGCAGCAGCACCTGATCCGCGTACTGCACCACGCGCTCCAGGCGGTGCTCGGCCATCAGCACGGTGGTGCCCAGGTCGTGCACCAGCCGCTGGAGGACGGCCAGCACCTCCTCGGCGGCGGCCGGGTCGAGCGCGGAGGTCGGCTCGTCCAGCACCAGCACCCTGGGGTGGGTGGTCAGCACCGAGCCGATGGCGACGCGCTGCATCTGCCCGCCGGAGAGGGCGGCGACGGGACGGTCGCGCAGATCGGCCAGGCCCAGCAGGTCCAGGGTCTCCTCGACGCGGCGGCGCATGGTGTCCAAAGGCAGGCCCAGGCACTCCATGCCGTAGGCGAGTTCGTCCTCGACGGTGTCGGTGACGAAGTGCGCGAGCGGGTCCTGCCCCACGGTGCCGACCACGTCGGCCAGTTCGCGCGGCCGGTGCTCGCGGGTGTCGCGGCCGTCCACGGTCACCCGGCCGTGCAGGGTGCCGCCGGTGAAGTGCGGCACCAGCCCGGAGACGGTGCCCAGCAGCGTGGACTTGCCCACGCCGGACGGGCCGACGACGAGCACCAGCTCGCCCTCGGGCACGGTGAGGTCCACCCCGTGCACGACGGGGGCGGCGCCGTCCCCGTAGGTGACGGAGACCTGGTCGAAGCGGATCATGCGCGGGTCGTCTCCTTCGCCGGCGGGGTCTGCCCGGTGCGGGAGACGGACCCGGCGTCGGTGTCGGTTCGGGGGGCGGGTACGGGAGCGACGAAGGCCGGGAGCAGCCCGGCCAGTACGGCCGCGGCGGGCCACAGCGGCAGCTCGGGCGCGGTCAGCGGCACCGGGGGCGGGTCGAGGGCCTCCGGCAGCCGGGAGGCGGCCCGGGCCACGGCCGCGC
>NZ_JBXUOY010000528.1:0-989 GCF_057196705.1 Streptomyces sp. ATLC9
GAGTAAGACCGGATCTCAGTGAGATCCGGTCTTACTCCGCTGGGCCGACTTCACCGGTCACATGAAGTTGCGGGTGTGGAGCGCGGAGAGTTCGGCCGCCTCGTCGGCGGGGAAGCCCAGGTGGACCAGGCGGCGCTGTCTGCCCTCGTCCATCTCGGCCTGGAGGGCCAGGACCGCGTCGTGGCCCCGGCCGATCGCCTCGGGGGTCCACTCGCCCGCGGCGAGGACCACCAGGGAGTCGAAGACGTCCGCGTTGAGGCCCGCGGTGTCGGTGAGGGCGTCGTGGCGGCGCTCCACGGCCGCGCGGAGCCTGCCGCGCAGGGCGGGGTCCACGGTGCCGCGGTGGTGGAGGTGGGCGACGCCGAAGGCGACGTGCCGGGCCTCGTCGCGGCGGGCCAGGGCCGTGATGCGGCGGGTGACCGGGTCGGGGGCGTGGCGTTCCAGGAAGGCCAGCAGGCTCAGGAAGCTGCCCTCGCCCAGCACGGAGAGGAGGAAGGAGGCCATGGAGAAGTCCGGTTCGGTCAGCAGGGTGCCGAGCGACTCCCGTCCGCCGGCCGAGGAGGTGCCCATCTCGCCGCCCCGCAGCAGGGCGCGGCGGGTGAAGACCTCCATGTGGCGGGCCTCGTCGGCCGCCTGCACGGCCAGCAGCTGGACGACCTCGCGGAAGTGCGGGTGGATACGCGCCAGCAGCCGGGCGGGGACGACGAGGGCGGCCTGCTCGTTCTCCACCAGATAGGTCATCACCTGGACGACGGCGCGCTCGACCTCGCCGGGGAGGGAGAAGGGCTCCTCCCAGTCGACGGCCCGGCCCGGGTCCCACTGCTCGGCCGCCGCGCGGGCGTAGAGATGGGGGGCGATGTCGGCCCAGACGTGGTCGCGGTCCACCAGGTCGAAGGGACCGGCCGGGCCGCCGCGCTCGACCAGCGCGCCGCGCGCCGCCAGACCCCAGGCGGGCGAGGGGCGGGCGGCGATGCCGCCGGGGCCCGGGC
>NZ_JBXUOY010000529.1:0-985 GCF_057196705.1 Streptomyces sp. ATLC9
CGGGTCGCCCCCGCGGCCCCCCCCCCCCCCACCGGCGTTCACTCACTCCTTCCCCGGGGCCTCCGGGGCGGCCCCGGGACCCTCCTCCGCGCGGTCGCCGTCCTGCCGCGCCGCGCCCGGTGCCGCTGCGGGCCCCGCAACCGTCACCGGCGGCGGCACGGCCTGCCCGGTGCGCCGCCGCGGCAGCCGGAGGCGGACCGGCCACCACACCAGCACCACCAGCAGCGCCGCCACCGCGAAGGGCAGCAGCACGCCCAGGACGACCGTGATCCAGCGGACCGTCGAGACGAGGGCGTGCCAGCCGCCCGCCAGGGCGTCCGTGAAGGACGGCGTTCCGTCCCCCTCCTCGGCCGGCTCCGCGTCCGGCCCGCGCAGCGCCAGCGTGACCGTGGCCATCCCGGCGCGGCCCTCCAGGGACTTCAGCCGCGCCTGGAGCGCCTCCAGATCCGCCTGCCGGCTGCTCAGCTCGGCCTCCAGCGTCACCACGTCGGACAGCGCGCCGGCCTCGTCCATCAGCTCGCGCACCCGCTCCACGCTGGCCTTCTGCGTCCTGATCCGGCTCTCGACGTCGACCACCTGATCGGTGACGTCCTTCGCCGAGACCTTCCGCTCGACCAGCTTCCCGAGTCCGGCCAGCTCCTCCAGCACCTCCCCGTACTCCCCGGGCGGCACCCGCAGCGTCATGCGGGAGCGGTCGTGCCCCCCGGAGTCGCGGTCGGTGTCCTCGGAGGCCACGTAGCCGCCCGCGGTCTCCACCACCGCACGGGCCCGGGCCAGCGCCCGCGGCACGTCCTCGGCCGTGACGGTGAGCGACGCGGTACGGATGACATGGGTCGCGGCGAGACCGGGCGCGTCGTCGGCCGCCCCCTCGCCGTCGGCGGCCTCGCGGCCGGCCTGCGAGGCGTCCTGCTCGTAGGCGCCCGCTTCCCGTCCCGCCTCCTGACGGGCCGCCTCGGGCGCCGCCGGGCCCCGGTCGGCCCTGGCG
>NZ_JBXUOY010000530.1:0-977 GCF_057196705.1 Streptomyces sp. ATLC9
GGCGGCGGGGGGGGGGGGGGGGGGGGGGGCCGCCGGGCGCCCGCCCCCCGCGCCCCGCGGGCCCGCCCCCCCCCCCCCCCCCGCCCGCTTCTCCGTCAACCAGGAGACCGTCCGGCAGCTCTCCCTGCCCGGACTGGTGAAGGCGTGCGCCGAGCTGGACGTCGGCGGCGTCGGCCTGTGGCGGGCGCCCGTCCAGAAGTACGGGGTGGAGGCCACCGCCCGCCTGGTGCGGGACGCGGGGCTGACCGTCACCAGCCTGTGCCGCGGCGGCTTCCTCACCGCCGCCGACCCCGCCGCGCGCCGCACGGCGCTGGAGGACAACCGGGCGGCGGTCGACGAGGCGGCCGGGATCGGCACCGACACCCTGGTCCTGGTCTCCGGCGGGCTGCCCGAGGGCGACCGCGACCTGTACGGTGCCCGCGAGCGGATCGCCGACGCGCTGGCCGAACTGGCCCCCTACGCGGCCGGGCGCGGGGTGCGGCTGGCCATCGAGCCGCTGCACCCGATGTTCGCCTCGGACCGCTGCGTCGTCTCCACCCTCGGACAGGCCCTGGACCTGGCCGAGCGCTTCCCGGCCGAGCAGGTCGGCGTGGTCGTGGACACGTACCACATCTGGTGGGACGACCGGGCGCCCGCGCAGATCGACCGGGCGGGCCGGGGCGGCCGCATCGCCGCCTTCCAGCTCGCCGACTGGTGCACCCCGCTGCCGGCGGGCGTGCTGCTGGGCCGCGGGCAGCTCGGGGACGGCTCGGTCGACTTCCGCTTCTGGCGCGACCGGGTGGCGGCGGCCGGCTACACCGGCTGGACGGAGGTGGAGATCTTCAACGAGGCCCTGTGGGACCGCGACGGCCGCGAGGCGCTCGCGGAGACCGCGGAGCGCTTCCGCGCCCACGTCCTGTAGGGACGCGGCGCAGGGGCCACGGAACGGGCGCGGTCCGCCACTGTCGCGCCGCGGGCCGCGCCGGACCGCCGTCGCC
>NZ_JBXUOY010000531.1:0-974 GCF_057196705.1 Streptomyces sp. ATLC9
GCGCACCGGTGGGCGCGCGGCCCGGTCCGGGAGGCGGCTCGGGAGGCGCTCCCCGGACGCGGCGTGAGGAACCGGGCGAGCGGGGCAGGGGCGACTGGGACCGCAGGGTCGCAGAGGGGCTGGCCTTCCTGCGGCGTCGGATCACCGGGGAGTACGAGGTCGACGAGTTCGGCTACGACGCCGATCTCACCGGCCACGTGCTGATGTCGATGCTGCGGCCGGTGTACGAGAGGTACTTCCGGGTCGAGGTGCTCGGCGTCGAGAACATCCCGTCCGAGGGCGGCGCGCTGGTGGTCGCCAACCACTCCGGGACACTGCCGCTGGACGCGCTGATGCTCCAGGTCGCCGTGCACGACCACCACCCGGCCGAGCGGGCCCTGCGACTGCTGGCGGCCGACCTGGTCTTCATGCTGCCGGTCGTCAACGAGCTGGCCCGGAAGGCCGGGCACACCCTGGCGTGCGCGGAGGACGCCCAGCGGCTGCTGGAGCGGGGCGAGGTCGTCGGGGTGATGCCGGAGGGCTTCAAGGGGCTGGGGAAACCGTTCTCCGAGCGCTACAAGCTCCAGCGGTTCGGGCGCGGCGGCTTCGTTTCGACCGCGCTGCGGACCGGGGCGCCGATCGTGCCGTGCTCGATCGTCGGGGCGGAGGAGATCTACCCGATGGTGGGCGATCTCAGGACGCTGGCGCGGTTGCTGGGCATCCCGTACTTCCCGGTCACGCCCACCTTCCCCTGGCTGGGGCCACTGGGGATGGTGCCGCTGCCGACGAAGTGGACGATCCAGTTCGGTGAGCCGGTCCCGATGGACGACTACCCGCCGGAGGCGGTCGACGACCCGATGCTGATGTTCAACCTCACCGACCAGGTGCGCGAGACGATTCAGCACACCCTCTACCGGCTGCTGGTGAGGCGGCGTTCGGTGTTCTTCTGAGCGGGCGCTTCCGACGGTACGGGCTCCGGGCGGCCGGTGCTCTTC
>NZ_JBXUOY010000532.1:0-954 GCF_057196705.1 Streptomyces sp. ATLC9
CCGCGGGGGCCGCTTCGCGGGTATCTCCTCCAACCGCCATCCTGGCCACCACCGAGCGGCTCGGCCTGGGCTACCTGGGCTGGTCCTGGAGCGGCAACGGCGGCGGCGTGGAGTACCTGGACATGGTCGAGGGCTTCGACCCGGACGCCATGACGGGCTGGGGCGAGCGCCTGTTCAACGGCGCCGACGGCATCGCCGCGACCGCGAAGGAGGCCACCGTCTACGGCGGCTCCGGCGGCCCGGGCGACACCACCGCCCCCACCCGGCCGGGCACCCCGGTGGCCTCCGGCGTGTCCGCGAGCGGCGTCACCCTGTCCTGGGGCGCCTCCACCGACGACACCGGGGTGACCGCCTACGACGTGGTGCGCGTCGACGGCTCCTCGGAGACCGCCGTGCGCAGCGTCCCGGGCACCTCGGCACAGCTCACCGGGCTGGCGTCCGGCACCTCCCACACCTTCGCGGTGTACGCGCGGGACGCGGCCGGCAACCGCTCCCGGCGCTCGGCGACGGTGGAGGTCACCACGCGTGAGGGCGGCGACCCCGTGCCGGTCTCCTGCTCGGTCGCCTACAGAATCGTCGGACAGTGGCCGGGCGGCTTCCAGGGCGAGGTGACCCTGCGCAACACCGGCGTCTCCACCCTCGACGGCTGGACGCTGGGCTGGCGGTTCGCCGACGGCCAGCCCATCACCGACATGTGGGGCGGCACCCCGGGCCAGAGCGGGGCGGCCGTCACCGTCGAGCCCGCCTCGTACACCGCGAACATCCCGGCGGGCGGCTCGGTGACGATCGGCTTCACCGGCGCCTGGCGGGGCGGCAACACCGCTCCGGAGGCCTTCACGCTCGACGGCTCCGCCTGCGCGGTGTCCTGACACCGGCTCGGCGCCTGCCGTGGCACCGGCCGTGTCGCGGCGGGCGCCCCCGCTCACCGCGCCCCCCCCCCACCCCGCCCCGGGC
>NZ_JBXUOY010000533.1:0-952 GCF_057196705.1 Streptomyces sp. ATLC9
CGCCCCGCCGCCCCGCGCCCCCCCCCGCCCCCCCCCCCCCCCGGCCCCCCCCGCCCCCCCCCCCCCCCCCCCCCCCCCCCCCCCCCCCCCCCCGCCGTGTCCGCCCCGCTGCCGCGGGGCGGTAGACTCGTGGAGTTGCTCGGCGAGGGAGCCGTGCCCGCGGTGGCACGGTGATCCGTTATCGACGCGCTCTTCGCAGCAGGTCAGTCGTGGCCGAGTAGCTCTGGCAACCGCCACAGAACCGACTTGAGAGACGAGGAGTGCGTCATGGCCGACGTCAAGATCTCCGCCGAGGTCCGCAAGGAGTTCGGCAAGGGTGCGTCCCGCAGGCTCCGCCGCGAGGACAAGGTCCCCGGTGTCATCTACGGTCACGGCACCGAGCCGGTCCACGTGGCCCTTCCCGGCTACGACCTGATGATGGCCCTGAAGACCTCCAACGTGCTGATCACGCTGGACATCGAGGGCCGCCAGGAGCTGGTGATCCCCAAGGCCGTGCAGCGCGAGGCCATCCGCGGTTTCCTGGTCCACATCGACCTGCTGGTCGTCAAGCGGGGCGAGCGGGTCACCGTCGAGATCCCGGTCCACACCGAGGGCGAGCTGGCCCCGGGGCAGAACCTGCTGGAGCACGTGCTGAACACGCTGCCGGTGGAGGCCGAGGCGACCCACATCCCGGAGTCGGTGACCGTCTCCGTCGAGGGCCTGGCCGCCGGTGACTCCGTCCTGGCCAAGGACATCCCGCTGCCCAAGGGTTCCTCCCTGGCCGTCGAGGAGGAGACCGTCGTCCTCAACGTGCTGGCCGCGCAGGCCGAGGCGCCCGCGGAGGGCGAGGCCGCCGAGGGCGAGGGCGCCGCGGAGTGATCCGCGGGGCTCGTCCCCCTTCTCCTCCGGCCGGGGGGCGGGGGCCGGGGGGGGGGGGGGGCGGCGGGGGGGGGTTGGCCGCGGGGGGGCGGGT
>NZ_JBXUOY010000534.1:0-939 GCF_057196705.1 Streptomyces sp. ATLC9
AACTGCGCGGTGTGGTCCAGCGGTTGATCGAGGCCGGCCACTGGAAGCCGGGGAACAAGACGATCCTCATCGTGCTGGATGCCGGTTATGACGCGCCCCACCTCTCGTATGCGCTGCGTGACCTGCCGGTGGAGGTGATGGCCCGGCTGCGCTCGGACCGTGTGATGTACCGCGACGCAGGCCCGGCACAACCCACCGCCAAAGGCGGACGCCCCCGCAAACACGGAGCCAGGTTCTCCCTCGCCCGGCCGGACGGCTGGCACGTCCCCGACCGGTTCACCGCCTGCGAGACCACTCGATACGGCCGGGTCGAGGCACGGGCCTGGGACCGCATGCATCCGAAACTGCAGGCCCGCAGTGCCTGGCTCGAGCACGAGGGCGAACTGCCCACGCAGCACGGCACCTTGATCCGGCTCAAGGTGGAGCATCTGCCTGGCGAGCGCGAGGCGAAACCAGTGTGGCTGTGGACCTCCGCCACCGCTCTTTCCGCCGACCAGGTGGACGTGCGCTGGCAAGCGTTCCTGCGCAGGTTCGACCTGGAGCACACCTTCCGTTTCCTCAAGCAGACACTCGGCTGGAGCCGCCCGAAAGTCCGCCGCCCCGACACCGCGGACCTGTGGACCTGGCTGGTGATCACCGCACACACCCAGCTCCGTCTCGCCCGCTCGCTGGCCGAGGACCTGCGCCACCCCTGGGAACGGCCCGCCGAGCCGCAGCGGCTCACCCCCGCCCGCGTCCGCCGGGGGTTCCGCCACCTCCGCGTGAAGGCCGCCCGTCCGGCGGCCGGGCCGAAACCGTCCAGACCTGGCCCAGGGCGCCCGCTCGGATCAAGAAACCGCAGGTCAGCCCGACGATACGAGCCCGGGAAAACCGTGAAACGTATCGAGACCCTCACCGAACATGCCCGCTTGAAACGGCTCAGAGGTTAAACGCCAAGCT
>NZ_JBXUOY010000535.1:0-910 GCF_057196705.1 Streptomyces sp. ATLC9
GCCCCGGCCTGGACCGCGGCCCCGCGCCCGAACTGCGCCGCCGCACCCTGGGCCTGCTGGCCGCCGAACCCGCGGGGACGGCCCCGGACACCGACGCGGTGGCCGCCCGGCTGGACTGGGAGTGCCCGCTGCGCGGGGGCGCGGAGCTGCGCGGCCGGATCGTTCGGTGGACGCTGACGGAGGCGGAGCTGCTGGGCGTGACGGGACGCGGCGCGCTCACCTCGTACGCGCGCCCCCTGCTGGACGAGCACGCCGTCGACGCGGACACCACCGGTCCCGAGACGGCCGCCCGGGACACCGGCGTCCCGGATGCCGCCGCGTCCCTCCTGGCCCCTCTCCTGCCCGAGCCGCTGGACCACGTCCTGCTCCAGGCCGACCTGACGGCCGTGGCGCCCGGGCCGCTGCGCCGTCATCTGGCCGAGACGCTGAACACCCTGGCCGACGTGGAGTCCAGGGGCGGCGCGACGGTCTACCGCTTCACCCCCGGATCGGTGCGCCGCGCCCTCGACGCGGGCCACGGCGCCGACGAGCTGCGCGCCTTCCTGGCCGCCCACTCCCGCACGCCCGTCCCGCAGCCGCTGGCGTATCTGATCGACGACGTGGCCCGGCGGCACGGGCGGCTGCGGGTGGGCGCGGCCGGCTCCTACGTCCGCTGCGACGACGGCACGCTGCTCGCCGAGATCGCCGCCGACCGCCGCGCCGCCTCCCTGGGGCTGCGGCTGCTGGCGCCGACGGTGCTGGCCTCCCGGGCGGACCCGGTCACCCTGCTGGAGCGGCTGCGCGCCATGGGGTACGCGCCGGCCGCCGAGTCCGCCGGGGGTGATGTGGTGGTCCACCGCGCCGACGCCCTGCGCACCCCGCCGCGCACCGCGCCCGAGCCGGTGCCGGACGGCCCGCCCAGCCCCGGCGC
>NZ_JBXUOY010000536.1:0-909 GCF_057196705.1 Streptomyces sp. ATLC9
CGCCGACACCGCGTCGCGCGGCACCGTGCGCGCCAGGCGCCAGGTACGGCGCAGCGCCGCGGGCAGCGGCCGGCGCAGCCAGCCGAACCACAGTGTGTTGCGCAGCCCGTCCTCCCGGCGCGCGGTCGCGTCCCGCGCCGCCGAGGGCGCGTGGTGGACCGTCAGCTCCCCGGCGTAGGCCAGCCACCAGCCGCGCACCATCAGATCGGTGGCCAGCAGCTCCTCCTCGCCGCCCAGCCACAGCCGGGGCGAGAAACCGCCCGCCTCCCGGAAGGCGTCGGCGCGCAGCACCGTGGCCGCGGCCAGGAAGGAGCCCAGGGCCGGACCGGGCAGCCACCCGGGGCCGGGGACGGGCGAGTCGCGCAGCTCGGCGACGATCGGATCCTCGGCGCCGCCGGGCTCCACCACGATGCGCGCGGTGACCGCCGCCAGCCGGGGACGGTCGTCCAGCAGGTCGGCGGCCCCGGCCAGCGATCCCGGCTCCCACCAGGAGTCGTCGTCGCAGAAGGCCACGTACGGCGTGGTCACGCGCTCGACGGCGACGTTGCGCCCCACCGCACCCAGGTTCCGTTCCGCCCGCAGCAGCCGCACCCACGGATGGACGCGCGCGACGGTCTCGGCGGTGCCGTCCGCCGAGGCGTTGTCGACGACGAAGACCGGCGGCCGCTCGGGGAGTCCGGCCAGCCGGCCCAGGGTGCGCAGCAGTTCCTCGCGGCGGTTGTGGGTGATCACCACGACCGAGACCCGGGAGTCGGCGTCCCGGCCGGTCCCGGCGGGCTCAGGGGCCACGGTGCTGTCCTTCCGTACGGCGGGCGGCTTCCTCGGTGTACGGCGGCAGCGGCCTGCGGGCGCGCACCGCCGACGGCAGCCGGGCCAGCGCCCCGAGCAGGGCGCGGCGGGCCCGCGGAT
>NZ_JBXUOY010000537.1:0-896 GCF_057196705.1 Streptomyces sp. ATLC9
AGCCTGATCAGAGGCATTCGTGCGCTCGGGGAACGCGCTGCCGCCGAACTCAAGCAGCGCTGGCGCACCCTCCAACACATCACTCTCAGCCCGAGCCGGATCGGCGACATCACCCGAGCCGCTCTCGTCCTCAACGGAATCTGGAAGTGATCACCGCTGAGAAAACGTCAATCACCTGTCCGGAAAACGCGAGGCCCCTCAGCCACGGGCTGCCAGTCAGGCTCCGGACCCGGCACCTCGACGGTGCCGGGTGTGGCCGCAGGCTCCCCTCCCCCACCGGATACCGAGGGAGCGGCGTCCCAAGTGCGGTTCCTGCTGGGCGGCGTGCCACTGGTCGGCCAGGCGCTGCCTCCAGCCCTTCGGGGGCGGCCAGGGCACGCCCCAGGCGGCGAGTTGATCACGGGTCCAGCCGCCCGCCAGGGTACGCGCGACCTCGACCTCGTCCGGAGAAGGAATCATCACCCGGCCCATGATGGGCCAGATGCGTGACAGCGGGTTCACCGGTGTGCGGCCGTTCGGATCCGGCGGTGGCGGCCCGATCCTGTGCGGCGCCCGCCCCGGCGTCGACGCCGTCGTCCGCTATGTAGCCGAGCGCGCCCCCGTCATATGTCGCCGGACATTACGGGCTGGTGACAGGGCTCTTACCAGCGCCCGGAAATGTGGAACCCCGGCGCATCCCGCAACGTCGCGCGACGGCCCACCTCGAACGGCAGAGGGCATTACGATCGAACCGCCGAGCCGATCAACGATCGGCCCCAGCTGACAGATCGAGGCCGGCATGGGGTCAGGGCTTCGGCGTAGTCGCGTGACGCCGGGTTCGTGACGATCTGTCGTATCGGCGGTGCCCTCGGAACGAGGCAGGCACGGTTTCCAAGATCATGGAGTTCTCTACGCCC
>NZ_JBXUOY010000538.1:0-896 GCF_057196705.1 Streptomyces sp. ATLC9
GTTCCGGGGAACGGGAACCGGACGGCCGCCGGGATCCTCGTGGGACACACCGGCCGACGGCCGGGAACGGCGCCGTCCGCGGGGCGGGCGGCACCGTGGACCGGGTCGCTAGGGGAGGTACTTCTCGACGGCGGCGGCTCCGTGTTCCGCCAGCTCCCTGCGTGCCTTCTCGATCCGCTCCGGCGTGGGTTCGCGGCCGGACAGCCTGACCAGGTCCTCCGGGTCCACCGGCTGCTCGCTGCCGGTGCGCAGGCGCGTCGGCCGCGGTGCGGAGGACTCTTCCTTGTCGTTTTCACCCTTCACAGCGAGCCTCCTCTGCTCGGTTCCACCCCGTGAGCGGGGTTGTCTGCTGCGTACCCCCACTTCCCCGGCTGATTCGCCCGGAACGTCGCACACGGTCACGGACCGGTCCGCTCCGGGCCCGCCCCCGAGGCGCGCCCGGCGGCCCTGAGCCGGTCGCGTCCCAGTCTCGCCAGCGCCCCGGCCCCCGCGGTGTAGGCCAGCGAAAGCACGGCCGCCGCCTGCGCCGGGTGCAGAGCGGACTCCAGGGTCCGCAACGCCGCCCGGTGGGCGGAGCCCACCGCCAGCACGGCGCACACCCCGGCGCCGCCCAGCAGCGCACCGCCCGCGCCCGTGTGCCGGGCGGCGGCCCGCAGTCCGTCGCCGAACCCCTGGAAGCGGTCGCGGAACAGTTCGGACACCTCCCGGGTCACCTGCTCGACGGCATCGGCGATGTGCTCGCCCGCGGTTCCGCTCTGCGGCATGTCTGCCTCTCCCTCCGGGCCGGTCCGCCCGGTGCTCGTGTTCCCGCCGCGGTCCGTCCGATGCCCCGCGCTCGTTGGGGGCGGGGGCCGGCCCGGGGGGGGGCGGCGGGCGGGGGGGGGGGGCGGGGCGGG
>NZ_JBXUOY010000539.1:0-882 GCF_057196705.1 Streptomyces sp. ATLC9
CCGCCCGGCCGCGGTGGCGGACCGCCGCCGGGTGCGCGGGGGTGGCCGCGGCGGTCCCGGAGGCCGCGGCGACCCGGTGCGGGCGGGCGACGTAGACTTCGCTGTATGGCGAGGAAGGAAACATCCGAGAATCCGGGGCGGCTCAAGCAGATCGCCCTGACGTACAAGATGACGCGGCGTGCCGACAAGGCGATCGGCTTCGTCCTCGCGGGCGTGGGGCTCGTCACCTTCGGTGTTCTCCTCGCGATCGGCTTCTGGGTCGGCCACCCCGTCTACCTGGGCATCCTGGGCTTCCTGCTGGCCTTCCTCGCGATGGCGATCGTCTTCGGCCGCCGGGCCGAGCGGGCCGCGTTCGGCCAGATGGAGGGCCAGCCCGGCGCGGCGGCCGCCGTCCTGGACAACATCGGCCGCGGCTGGACGGTCACCCCGGCCGTCGCCATGAACCGGCAGCAGGATGTCGTCCACCGGGCCGTGGGCAAGGCCGGCATCGTGCTCGTCGGCGAGGGGCACCCGAACCGGGTCCGCCCCCTGATCGCCTCCGAGAGGAAGCGCATGGCCCGCATCGTCAGCGGCGTCCCGGTCCATGACGTGATCGTGGGCACCGGCGAGGGCCGGACGGAGCTGAAGAAGCTCCGCACGAAGCTGCTGAAGTTCCCCCGGGTGCTTCAGGGCCCCCAGGTCACGGAGACCAACGACCGGCTGCGGGCCATGGGCGACCTGATGAACAACCTGCCGCTGCCCAAGGGGCCGATGCCCCGCGGCACGCGGATGCCGAAGGGCCCGACCCGCCGCTGAGGCGCGGACCCGGCGCACCGGGCGGAACGTGATGTGGGTGGGGGGCGCCGCCCCCCGGGCTGGGGGGGGGCCCCCCACTCCACCGTG
>NZ_JBXUOY010000540.1:0-877 GCF_057196705.1 Streptomyces sp. ATLC9
CGGCAGACCTCCGGCGGCGAGGGCGGCGCGCCGGTGGCCGCCGCCCGCGCGGGAGGTCTCGCGGCGGCGCTGGTGCTGCGCGCTCCCTTCCTGGTGGTGGTGACCGCCGTCCTGGTCACCGCGGGGCTGCGGGCCCTGGGGCAGCCGTCCCGGCCCGTCCGGCCCTCCGCCGTCGGAAGGGGGCGGCCGGGCGGGCGGATACTGGGGGTATGCGTTTGACGGTCTTCTGGGAGCGGATGGCGGCCCACTTCGGTGAGGCGTACGCCGACTCCTTCGCACGTGATCATGTGATGTCCGAGCTGGGCGGCCGGACGGTCCACGAGGCGCTGGAGGCGGGGTGGGGGGCGAAGGAGGTCTGGCGCGCGGTCTGCGTGGCCGTGGACGTGCCCGCCGAGCTGAGGTGAGGGCCGGGGGCGACCGCGCGCCGCCCCGGTGGCCGACGACCGCGCGGGACGCTCCTGAGCTGCCGGTTTCCTGAACCCTCCGGGTTGTCCACAGGGGCGCGGAGCAATTTGACACAAAAATCGAACAGCTATTCTCATGGATGAGCCGGGCTGCCGGGGACGGTGTCCGGGCCGATTGTCAGTGGCAGGCGCTAGCGTCTTCTGATGTGAAGCGATCGACTCAAGCGAACCGGGTGGCACCCATGGCAGGAAACGACCGCGAGAAGGCGCTCGACGCCGCGCTCGCACAGATTGAACGGCAGTTCGGCAAGGGCGCGGTGATGCGCCTGGGCGAGCGGCCGAACGAGCCCGTCGAGGTGATCCCGACCGGGTCGACCGCTCTGGACGTGGCGCTGGGTGTGGGCGGTCTGCCGCGCGGCCGGGTGGTGGAGGTCTACGGGCCGGAGTCCTCCGGCAAGACCACGCTGACCCTG
>NZ_JBXUOY010000541.1:0-869 GCF_057196705.1 Streptomyces sp. ATLC9
GCGCAGCCCGGTGCAGGTCCCGGCGTTCGTCGCCGAGGAGAGCGGCACCCGGGACCGGCCGCGCACCCTCGTCCTCGACGGGGACCCCGGCGCCGGGAGCGCCGGGGACAGCGCCTCCTCCGCGGCGGCCCGCGTCTCGTACACCCTCGTCCGCGGTCCCGGCGCGCGGCTGGGCGACGGCGACACGGCCCGTGAGGCCGGTGGCGACCGGCGGCTGGACGAGATCGTCGGCAACCTGGTCGCGGGCTCCGGCGCCGACCAGGCCGAGCAGCTCAGCGGCTACGCCGTCCGCTACGTCCTGGTGCGTGACGGCGCGCCCCGCGAGATGAGCGCGGTGCTGGACGCGACGCCGGGCCTGTCCAGGCTCAGCCAGGAGGACGGCAGCGCGCTGTGGCGGGTGGACGCCCAGGTCGCCCGGGCCACCATCGTCCCCCCGGAGGGGGAGGGCGGCGCGGCGGCCGAACCGGAGACCGTCGCGGCCGGGCCGGTAAAGGTGCGCACCGCCGTCCCCGCCGGGCCCGCCGGGCGGGTGCTGCGGATCGCCGACGCCGCCGACCCCGGCTGGCGGGCCACGCTGGACGGGCGCCCGCTGAAGCCCGTCACCGTGGACGGCTGGGCGCAGGGCTTCGAACTGCCCGCCCGGGGTGGCCGGCTGGAGCTGGTCCACGAGACTCCCGTGACACACACCGTGTGGGTGTGGGCGCAGGGACTGCTGATGCTGGTGGTGCTGGTCATGGCGCTGCCGGGCCGCCGCCGCGAGGTCGACGACGACCTGCCCGAGGAGACCGGGACGGTACCGGCCCAGCCGGTGGAGGGAGAGGGCCGGCGGGCCCGCAGGCTGCGCGCGGCGCAGGAGGCGGCGGGCGGCC
>NZ_JBXUOY010000542.1:0-841 GCF_057196705.1 Streptomyces sp. ATLC9
CCGGGCGGGGCCGGGGTCACGGAGCATGACCCGGTCCGAGCGCAGGCGCCCGACCAGCACGACGGGTAGGTCAGCGAGGGCGTGGGTCAAGTAGGCGATGTCGTAGCCGGAGTCCATCACGATCAGGATGTCCGGGTCGCCCGGCCTCCACTGGTCTGCGCTTGTCAACCGGTCGACCACATCCCGGAGTTGGACGGCGGTAACGGTTGTCGCGTCGTCGGCTGGGCCCAGGCGGAGCGCGTCCAGGAGAGCGACCCAGGAGGTGCGGCCGGTTTCCAGGGCCGCGACGAAGGAGTAGGGCCAGCCGGGCACCAGCTGGTCCGAGCTGCGGTCGCCGCGTCCGTAGACATGGCAGAAGAGCCGGTCGCCGCTGGTGGGAGCGTCGGGGCGCAGCCAGTGCGACACGTCCACGGCGAGCACGATCCGCCCGTCGGCCGCCTTCGGCAGCGGCAGGCCCGCCAGCGCACGACGCAATCGGGCCGGCTCCAGCCAGCCACGGTCCAGGGCGGCGTACAGAGCGCCGTGCCCGCGCCTGTGCTCGACCGCCAAAGAGAGCTCGACCAGGGCTTTCACCGGCCCGTCCGCGCACAGCACAGCGTCCGTCAACTCGAAGAGCGCGTCCGCACGCGCGTAAAGGCACTCGTAGAACTCGACCCGAAAGCGGGACAAGACGTCCAACGCCTCGCTTGCGGGCCCTGGGGCGGGGAGACTCATACGCAGCGGCCGTTCTCTTGAACTTCGTGACTCGACATCTCGAAGCGTGGAGAACGGCCGCGTCCGCTGTCCCGGGAAGAACCGCAGATCAGCAGGTCGAGTGACAGGCGAGGTTAAACGCCAAGCT
>NZ_JBXUOY010000543.1:0-830 GCF_057196705.1 Streptomyces sp. ATLC9
ACCTGGTGCAGGGGGGGTGTGTCGGTGCGGCACACCTCCTGGGCCCTGGGACAGCGCGGATTGAACGCGCACCCGGCGGGAACGCTCGTCAGACTCGGCGGCAGCCCCTGAATCGCGTACAGCTCCCGCCCCTTGCGGTCCAGCCGCGGAATCGAGTCCAGCAGACCCCGCGTGTACGGATGCGCCGGCCGCCGGTACAACTCACCCACCGGAGCCGTCTCCACGATCCGCCCCGCGTACATCACCGCGATCTTGTCCGCCACATCGGCCACCACCCCCAGATCATGGGTGATCAGAATCAGACCCATGTGATACTCCCGCTGCAACTCCGCCAGCAGATCCATCACCTGCGCCTGCACCGTCACATCCAGCGCCGTCGTCGGCTCGTCCGCGATGATCAGCTCCGGCTCCAGCGCCAGCGCCATCGCGATCATGATCCGCTGCCGCATCCCCCCGGAGAACTGATGCGGATAGTCGTTCACCCGCGCCCTCGCCGCCGGAATCCTCACCCGCTCCATCAGCTCCACCGCCTTGGCCTTCGCCGCCTTCCGCGAAAGCCCCTGATGGACCCGGAACATCTCCCCCAACTGGTAGCCGACACTCAGCACGGGATTGAGAGCCGACAACGCGTCCTGGAAGATCATCGCGATACGCCGCCCCCGCAACGCACGCCGCTGATCCTCCGACATCTTCAGCATGTCCTCACCGTGGAAGAGGATCTCCCCTCTGGGAATCCGCCCCGGCGGCATGTCCAGGATGCCCATGACCGCCTGCGCGGTCACCGACTTGCCCGAACCCGACTCCCCCAGCACCGCCAGCGTCTCACCGGC
>NZ_JBXUOY010000544.1:0-830 GCF_057196705.1 Streptomyces sp. ATLC9
CGCAGGGCCCGTCGGCGGTCCGCGCGCCCGCGGCGCTCGGCGCGGCGTGGCCGGGGGAACCGGGCACGGCGAGCAGTGCGGAGGCGGCGGGCGCCACGGCGCCCAGCAGGAGGGCCAGGGCCGTCAGCAGGACGCGGACCGGGGCGGCGCGGAGCGCGGCGGACCGCTGGACCATGCCGCCTCCTCCTCCGCTGTCCTCCCGCGGCGCCGGCGGCGCCCGCCCGCACCCTCCCGCATCCGCGGGCGGCGCGGAACCGGGCTCAGGGCTCGATCAGCCCCACGCGGATCGCGTGGCGGGTCGGCTCCGGGCGGTCGCGCGGCCCGAGCTTGTGCAGCATGTTCGCACGGTGCCTCTCCACCGTCTCGACGCTGATGGCCGGTGTCTCGGCGATCTCCTTCGAGGAGTGGCCCTCGGCGACCGGCTTGAGCACCTCCTCCTCCCGCGCGGTGAGCACCCGTTCGGGCACCTCCCCGCCCTGCCGGACGCGGTCGAGGCAGCTGCGGATCAGCGCGGTGGCCGCACCCGGGTGGAGGAACGGCTCGCCGCGCACCGCCGCCCGGCAGACGAAGTCCGCCCGGATGGTGCCGGCCGGCGTGGGGGCCGCCCGGGACGGATGGACCGGGGCGGCTACGGCCACTGCCTGCTGCGCTCCGGCCCCGTCCCGGCGCGGATGCCGGAGACCGCCCCGCAGGCCCGCTGCCGCGCGCACTGACGGCGCACCGGGGAGACGCGGCGGTGACACCGGGCTCGCCGCCCGCCCACGGGACGGCGGGGGGCCCGCGCGCCCGCCCCGCCCCCCCCCCGGCTGCCCCCCCCCCCCCCCGCGCCG
>NZ_JBXUOY010000545.1:0-826 GCF_057196705.1 Streptomyces sp. ATLC9
AACGCCTTGTGTTTCTGGCTGAACCACAGGTCGTTGCCGTTGTCGCGGACACCGGCCAGGCGGTCCGTCTCGATGAGTGTGCCGTCGAGGATGACGTGACTCATGCCGTCGTGCCGGCAGCGGTGAAGGACCTCGTGCAGGTCCGGGGCCTGTTCGGCCAGGACGTCGATGCCTTCGTGCGGGTATCGGTAGCCGGTGGCCTGGGAGACGCCCGCGTCGCGGGCCAGGCAGTGCACGCAGCCGCGTTCGCGGAACCAGCGCAGCACCAGTACGGCCTGGCGGAACGGGCCCAGCGCCCGGCTGCCGCGCGGAGTGCCGATGCGCCGCCGGTGCGCGGCCCAGGAGACGGGACAGGTGGTCCACGACGTGGCGGGGAACGTCGAGCGTGGCAACATGGGGGACCAACGTGAAGCCTCTGGTGGTTGCGGACATGATCTTGTGGTGAGACCTGTCCTACCAGGGGCTTTACGTCTGCCCACGGCCGGGGCAGGGATTGCCCGGCCTGCTCACGCAGGGAGCGGTTCACGCCGCTTCGCATAGATCATTTCACTGAGAAAACGTCAGTGATCTGGTGGGGGCGCGCGGCACTTGTCGCCGTCGGCGCAGGAGGCGTTGCGGTTGCGGGCGGTGGCCGCGCTGGTCGAGGGCCGGAGCCGTGAGGATGTCGCGGCGGTGTTCAAGGTCTCGCTCAAGGCGGTGGATGGCTGGTGGGCAAAGTGAAGATTTTTCATCTTGATCAGTTGGCGAGTTCGAGGGCGACGACGGCTCGGACGATGGCGGTGATCCGGGTGGTGCCGCAGCGGAGCTTCCGCAGGAGCCGCCAGCC
>NZ_JBXUOY010000546.1:0-807 GCF_057196705.1 Streptomyces sp. ATLC9
AGTGAAGATTTTTCATCTTGATCAGTTGGCGAGTTCGAGGGCGACGACGGCTCGGACGATGGCGGTGATCCGGGTGGTGCCGCAGCGGAGCTTCCGCAGGAGCCGCCAGCCCTTGAGGACCGCCATGGCGCGTTCGCCGATGCTGCGGATCTCGGCATGGTCCCAGTTGTGACGCCGGCGCCGGCCGCGCAGGTTCCTGCCCCGAAACGGGACGCGGATGGCGGGGCTCGCACCCCGGTACGCCTTGTCGGCCCAGCACTTGATGTTGTCGGCGGCCAGAGCGGGCGGGATGTCGTGGGTCCGGGCCGCGGTCAGGTCGTGCGTGGATCCCGGCAGTGCGTCCGACGCCCAGATCAGGCGACCGGCCGGGTCGGCGAGAACCTGCACGTTCATGCCGTGGTGCTTCTTCTTGCCCGAGTAGTACGGGCGGTCGGCGGCGATGCGGTCGGTCAGCGGGAGCGTGCCGTCGAGGATCACGTAGGCCTTCCCGCGGACCGTGTCCATGGCCTGTTCCAGTGTCGGTGCGGGCGAGGCCAGGAGATCGACGGTCTCGCGTATGCAGCGGTAGGCCGTGGCGATCCCGATGCGGAAACCCGCCGCCAGGCGGGCGTTGGGGGTGCCCCCGGCCGGAGGCTGGGGGAGTGTCACCGCAGCGCAGGTGCGCGAGGACGAGCAGGGCCTGCTGGCCACAGGTGAGGCGGCGCCAGCGGGAGCCGATCCGACGCCGGTGCCCCGCGAGCAGACCGGCGAGACGCTGCGGGGTGCGGCTGGACAGATCGATGGCAGACGGGTAGACAAGCACGAGAG
>NZ_JBXUOY010000547.1:0-794 GCF_057196705.1 Streptomyces sp. ATLC9
GTCCGGAGGCCGGAGGCGGCACGGCGCCCGGACGGAGGGCCCGCGGTCAGTCCCCGGTGCGCGCCAGCGCGCGCCGGACGTCATCGGCCGCGTAGTAGGTGCGCCCGGCGCTGCGGCGCCGCTCCCACCTCTGTTCGCTGGCCAGCCGGTAGACGCTTCCGCGCGGGATGCCCCACAGGGCGGTGACGTCCGCCGGGCTCAGCCAGCGCGGCCCGTGGACGGGAGCCGGAACCGGGGTGGGCGGCGCGTCCGGCGAGGGCTCCGCGGCGGAGGCGGGCCCGGCGGCGGGGGCGGCGTCGATCCGGCGGCCCAGGGACAGCAACTCCGGCCCGCTCCAACTGTGCGCGGGGTCGGCGTCGCAGGACACCCGGGACGGATGGCGCCGGTCCCGTGCGGGGCGCGCGGTCAGCCTTCCGTCGCAGCCGGCCTCCACGCAGGGACCGACCACCACCCGTCCCGCCTGCTCGGGGCGGGCGACGCGTTCGGCCCGGGCGAGGATGTCGGCCGTCTCGGCGGCGAAGTCCCCAGCCGCGGGATGCCGGACCAGGAAGCCGAGACGGCTGTGGAGGAAGGCGCACAGGTCGCCCACGGTCCGCCGGGGCGGGCGTGCCCCGGTCGCCTCGACCGTCAGGCCGGCCCAGGAGGCCAGGACGCCGAGCACGGCGCGGCGGACGTCCGCCGCGGAGGCGTGCAGGGTGGCGACCGGGCGCCGGCGGGGGGCCGGGGGCCTGGCCCAGGCCGGGGTGTGGGCACGGAAGTGGCGCTCGCCGCACTCCTGGTACAGGGCCGGCAGG
>NZ_JBXUOY010000548.1:0-790 GCF_057196705.1 Streptomyces sp. ATLC9
CTGGTCAGGGAGCTGACCGGCGGCAAGGAGGCGAACAAGGGCGTCAACCCCGACGAGGTGGTGGCCATCGGCGCCTCGCTGCAGGCCGGTGTCCTCAAGGGCGAGGTCAAGGACGTCCTGCTGCTGGACGTCACCCCGCTGTCCCTGGGCATCGAGACCAAGGGCGGCATCATGACCAAGCTGATCGAGCGCAACACCACGATCCCGACCAAGCGCTCGGAGATCTTCACCACCGCCGAGGACAACCAGCCCAGCGTGCAGATCCAGGTGTACCAGGGCGAGCGGGAGATCGCCGCGTACAACAAGAAGCTGGGGATGTTCGAGCTGACCGGGCTGCCGCCGGCGCCGCGCGGGGTGCCGCAGATCGAGGTCACCTTCGACATCGACGCCAACGGCATCATGCACGTCTCCGCCAAGGACCTGGGCACCGGCAAGGAGCAGCGGATGACCGTCACCGGCGGCTCGGCGCTGCCCAAGGACGACATCGAGCGGATGATGCGGGAGGCCGAGCAGTACGCGGAGGAGGACCACCGGCGCCGGGAGGCGGCCGAGACCCGCAACCAGGCCGAGCAGCTGGTGTACACCACGGAGAAGTTCCTGGCGGACAACGCCGACAAGGTGCCCGGGGATGTGAGGTCCGAGGTCGAGGCGTCGGTGGCGGAGCTGAAGGAGAAGCTGGGGGGTGAGTCCGCCGGGGGTGACAGCACAGCGGCCATCCGCGAGGCCTCGGAGAAGGTGGCGGCCACCAGCCAGAAGCTGGGCCAGGCCCTGTACGCCGACGCCCAGGGCC
>NZ_JBXUOY010000549.1:0-779 GCF_057196705.1 Streptomyces sp. ATLC9
GGTCCAGACGCAGGGCCAGGACGCCGTCGGTGCCCCGGCCGGGACCCAGCCGGGCGGCGCTCACCGCGGGCTCGGCGGCCAGCACCGTGCGCAGCGCCCCGAGGACGGCCGGGTCCTCCAGCGGATCGGCGGCGGTGGTGCGGCCCTCGGCGAGCGCCGCCAGCGCGGGGCCGGTGAGCTGGTAGGTCACCGGCCCGGCCAGATCCAGTACGAGGGTGTCGGCGCCCTCCTGGGCGAGGGCCTGGAGTGCCTGGCGCAGGGGGACGGCGACGGGGCGGGCCTCCGGGCGCCAGCGGGCCAGGCTGTCGGTGGAGGTGAAGGCCGGCAGGGCCTTCCGCCCGCCCGGCGCGTTGAGCGTGGGGACCGCCATGTCGCTGGTCTTCTCCCGCCGCAGGCCGTCCTCGCCGGTCTCCACCTCGCCGAGGACGGCGACCACCGGCACCAGCAGCCGGGCCTTCGCCAGGGCGGCCAGCACCTCGGGCTCGGCGGTGCGGTCCTGCGCCCAGGCGGCCAGCGCCCGGGCGAGTGCGGGGTCGGCCGAGCCGTCGTCGCCGGAGAACCCGGGATCGGGGATGTTCTTGAGCGCCACGCGTCCGAGGGTAGCCGCCCGGGTCAGGCGGCCCGCCCCACGGCCCGCTCCGCGCTCCGCCCTGCCGGCCGCCCTCCCGGCCGGTCGCCCCGGTACAGCAGCACGGCGCAGAGCACCAGCAGCAGGCCGGGGTCCCCCGCGGGGGGGGGCAGCCCGGCGCCCCGGGGCGGCCCGGGGAGCGGCCCCGCGC
>NZ_JBXUOY010000550.1:0-777 GCF_057196705.1 Streptomyces sp. ATLC9
GGACGCCGGGCGCCGGATACTGGGCGTGCCACCGCTGGTGGACGGTGCGGTGGTGTCCCTGTACGGGCCGACCGCCCCCTGGAGCCACGGCCTGGCCCCCGCCGGTACGCGCGCCCGCCTGCACGTCGTCGCCGGGCCGGACGCGGGAGGGGTCCATCTGCTGCGGGGCGGGCAGGTGCGCGTCGGCCGCTCCGCCGAGGCGGACGTACCGCTGGACGATCCGGACGTCTCCCGGCTGCACTGCGTGGTCACCGTGGCGGAGTCGGGGGTGGTGACGGTCACCGACCTCGCCTCCACCAACGGCACGACGGTCGGCGGCGCCGCGGTCCACGACCGCCCGGTGCCGCTGCCGCCGGGCGCGACACTGCGGCTGGGCGAGTCCGCCGTACGGCTGCGGGCCGGGGCGGAGGGTCTGCCGGAGGGGCCGCCCGCGCTTCCGGACGGGGACGGACACCTGCGGGTAGTCCCGGGCGGCGCCGACGCGGGAGACACCGGAGCGGGGGATGCCGGCGCGACCGGGCGGCTCCCGGCGCAGGGCTCCGCGCCTCCCGGTTCTCCCGCCGGGTCCACGGGCCCCGCCGCACCCGCGGCCGAGACGGTCAGCGGGCTGGGCCACGCGGCGCTCCCGCCGTACGGGCCCGGGAACGACGGGCCGGGCGGCCCCGGCGCGGCGGCCACTCCCCGCGTCCCCGGCGGCCCGGGGGCGGCCGAGGAGACCGAGCACGGCCGCGCCGACCGTCCCTTCCCCTCCGGCGGCGGCACCCACGGGGCCGGGAT
>NZ_JBXUOY010000551.1:0-761 GCF_057196705.1 Streptomyces sp. ATLC9
CGCCCAGGGGGCGGACCCGGTGGGCTCAGTGGTGGCCGCCGCCCGAGGCCTCCAGGCGCTTGACCGAGGCCTCGACCTCGGCCTCGGCCTCGGCACGGCCGACCCAGTCCGCGCCCTCGACCGACTTGCCGGGCTCCAGGTCCTTGTAGACCTCGAAGAAGTGCTGGATCTCCAGCCGGTCGAACTCGCTCACGTGGTGGATGTCGCGCAGATGCTCCATGCGCGGGTCGGACGCGGGCACGCACAGCAGCTTGTCGTCGCCGCCGGCCTCGTCCGTCATGCGGAACATGCCGATGGCCCGGCACTTGATGATGCAGCCGGGGAAGGTCGGCTCCTCCAGCAGCACCAGCGCGTCCAGGGGGTCTCCGTCCTCACCCAGGGTGTTGTCGACGAAGCCGTAGTCGGCCGGGTAGACGGTCGAGGTGAACAGGTGCCGGTCGAGCCGGATGCGACCGGTCTCGTGGTCCACCTCGTACTTGTTCCGCGAACCCTTCGGGATCTCGATGACGACGTCGAACTCCAAGGGAGACTCCTCCGTATGCTTCAGCACTCGTCAGTGGCCCGGGGGCGTCCCCCGGAGAGCGGCGATGTGGTGGTTAAGTGTCCCTCACGCAGGTGTGTGGTCGCGAAAGGGGCTGGTCCGAGGTGCGGGACACATGGCGGGTGGCGGCCGGTTCCGCCGCCGCCGGACTCGCGGTCGCGGGGGGGGGGGGTGGGGGGGGGGGGGGGGCGCGGGGCCGGGGGCGGCCGGGCGCGGGGGG
>NZ_JBXUOY010000552.1:0-760 GCF_057196705.1 Streptomyces sp. ATLC9
GGGCGGGATGGCTGCTGGGCACCGCCGAGTTCGCCCGCGCCCGGATCGCGCCCGGGCCCCGCACCCGCGAGGAGGTCACCACCGTGCTGGCCACCAGCGCGCTCATACCGCCGCTGGCGGTGTACCACCGGCTGGCCGGGGCGCTGCGCCACCGCGCCGCCGCCCCCTGGGAGGCTGCCCCCCGGAAGCCGGGCCCGGCCGCGGGCGGCGGCGGAGGGAGCACGGCATGACGGCGGTGCGCGCGGTGCTCCTCGACCGGGACGGGACCCTCGTGGAGGACGTCCCCTACAACGGCGACCCCGCGCTGGTGCGCCCCGTGCCGGGCGCCGCCGAGGCGATGGCGCTGCTGCGCTCGCGCGGTGTGCCGGCCGCGGTGGTCACCAACCAGTCCGGCATCGCGCGCGGTCTGATCGGCTGGGACGACATGGGCCGGGTGCACGCCCGGATCGACGAGCTGCTGGGCCCGTTCCACGCCTGGGCCGTCTGCCCGCACGGCCCGGACGACGGCTGCGCCTGCCGCAAGCCCGCCCCCGCCCTGGTGCTGGACGCGGCCCGGCGGCTGGGCGCGGCCCCCGCCGAGTGCGTGGTGATCGGGGACATCGGATCCGATGTGGACGCCGCGCGGGCCGCCGGTGCCCGCGCCGTCCTCGTGCCCACCCCCGTGACCCTTCCGGAGGAGGTGCGGGAGGCGCCCGCGGTCGCCCCCGACCTGCTCACGGCGGTGCGCGCGGCGCTGGACGGGCCGTGGCCCGGCCCCGCC
>NZ_JBXUOY010000553.1:0-751 GCF_057196705.1 Streptomyces sp. ATLC9
CATCAGCACAATTCCGAGACCGAATAGAGGAGTTGGGGCTGCGGCAGAGCTGCGGACGCACCGGATCCTGTTTCGACAACGCCGCCGCGGAGAGCTTCTGGGCCCTGCTCAGGGAGGAGATCGGCACCCGTACCTGGCCAGACCGGGCCACCGCCCGCACCGAGGTCCTCACCTTCATCGAGACCTTCTACAACCGCCGCCGCCTGCGCAAACACAAGACCTTCGGCTACCTCACCCCGGCCGAGACCAGGCAACGACACCAGCACACCCTCGCGGCATAACGAACGAGTGTCCGAGATCACGGGGAAACTTCACTTTCGGGGTCTCTCCGGCCACCGCGCACCGCCGGTTCACGCTCTGGACCGAGGCCGGGCTGTGGCGCCGGCTGCACCGGGCGGTGCCGGACGAGCTCGGGGCCCGGGGCGAGGTGGACTGGGCCGCGGCGATCGTGGACGCGGCGAGTGTGCGGGCGAAAAAGGGGGCTCGCTGACCGGGCGCAACCCGGTCGACCGGGGCAAGAAGGGCAGCAAGCTCCACGTCCTGTCCGACGCCCAGGGGCTGCCGCTCGCCCTGGGTGTCTCGGGCGCGAACGTCCACGACAGCCAGGCGCTCCTGCCGCTGGTGGCGGGCATCCCCGCCCTCCGCTCCCGGCGCGGCCCGCGCCGACGCCGCCCCGGCAGACTCCGCGCCGACAAGGCCTACCACTCCGCCGAGCACCTGGCCTGGCTCCGCGAGCGGGGCATCGTCCCGC
>NZ_JBXUOY010000554.1:0-737 GCF_057196705.1 Streptomyces sp. ATLC9
GGCGCCGTGCGCTACGCCGGGCCCGCGGCCGGCGCGGTGATCGCCCGCTTCCCCGAGACGCTGGTCTCCTCCGGCCCGCCCTCGCGGGCGGGCCGGGTGCAGGCGTGGGTCGTCGGCCCGGGGCTCGGCGACGGGGACGAGGCGCGCGGGATCGTCCGGGACGTGCTGGCCTCGGACGTACCGGCGCTGGTGGACGCCGACGGGCTGCGGCTGATGGACGCCGGAGCGCCGCGGGAGCGCACGGCACCTCTCCTGCTCACCCCGCACGCCGGCGAGGCGGCGGCGCTGCTGGGCGTCGGGCGGGAGGAGGTCGAGTCGGCGCGGCTGGCCTCGGCGCGGGAGCTGGCGCGGCGGTACGGGGCGACGGTGCTGCTCAAGGGCTCGACCACGGTGGTCGCCCCGCCCGGCGGGGACGGCCCGCCGCGGGTCAACCCCACCGGTACCGGCTGGCTGGCGACGGCCGGGAGCGGCGATGTGCTCTCCGGACTGGCCGGCTCGCTGCTCGCCTGCGGTCTGGCGCCCGTGGACGCGGCGGTGGCGGGCGCCTACGTCCACGGCCTGGCGGGCCGCCGCGCGGCGCCGCTGGTCAGCGCACTCGACGTGGCCGAGGCGCTGCGCCCGGCCTGGCGGGACGTGGTGGAGGCCCGGGGCGCCGGGTGAGCCGGGGGTCGTGGCCGGCGCGGCGGATGTGTGCCGGAATGTGCCGCCGCTCTCGCGGCGGGGGCACGGGCCGGGGG
>NZ_JBXUOY010000555.1:0-737 GCF_057196705.1 Streptomyces sp. ATLC9
CGGTCATCACGGCTTCGGTGCGCAGCGGGTTGATCTCCGACACGGCGCCAACGAAGGTCGTCTTGCCCACGCCGAACCCGCCCGCCACCACGATCTTCGCGGAGGTGGTGGCACGCGTCGAGGAGGCCCCGTAGGCGGCCTGCGGGCTAGAGCTTGCGAAGTCCACTGAGCACCCTTTCGAGCAGTGTCACATCCGGTGCGCCGCCGGGCTCGCTGCTGCTGCCCGGCTGGTGGATCGCCACCATCCCGGCCTCGGCCAGGTCGGCCACGAGGATACGGGCCACTCCCAGAGGTATCGCGAGCAGCGCGGAGATCTCCGCCACCGACTTGACCTCCTGGCACAGGTGGCAGATCCGCTGGTGTTCCGGGAGCAGGCCCATGAGCTGCGCCGGGTCGGCTGTGGTGCTCACCAGCGCCTCGATGGCGAGCTGGTAGCGCGGCCGGGTACGGCCCCCGGTCATGGCGTACGGACGCACCAGCGGCTGATCGCCCTCACCGCCGTACGGCGCGTGGTCGTTCAGGCCACCGTACGGACCGGGTGAGGCGGGCGGCGGGGTCATGGCTCCTCCGAGCGAGGCATGTGGTCGACGATGCGGACTGTAGTGCTCGTGTGGGGGGAGCGTGGACTAGTTGAGCAGACTTCCCTGCAGTTCGGCGCGGAGGTCCGGCGTCAGCACCGTACCCGCCCGGTCCACCAGCAGGGCCATCTCGTACCCGACCAGACCGATGTCCGCCTC
>NZ_JBXUOY010000556.1:0-736 GCF_057196705.1 Streptomyces sp. ATLC9
GGCGGACGATAACCGATCGCCGAGTGAAGACGCCTGCGATTGTACCAGAACTCGATATACCGAATAACGTCCCGCCGGGCCTCCTCTCGGGTGTGGTACGTCACGCGTGACACACGTTCGTTCTTCAAGGCGCCGAAGAAAGATTCGGCCATGGCATTGTCGAAACAGATTCCGGTCCGGCCGGCCGAGCGCCGCAACCTGAGCCTCCCGAGGACCTTCCCGTACTCAGTCGACATGTAGTTGCTGCCGCGGTCGGAATGGAAGATCGCGCCCTTCGCGATCTTCCTGTTGCGGGCCGCGTTCCGGACCGCCCGGGATATCAGTGGCGTTTGGTAGTGGTTGTCCATGGCATAGCCGATGATCTCTTTGGTGCAGCAGTCGATAACGGTCGCCAGGTACAGCCATCCCTCACCAGTGGGAATGTAAGTGATGTCACCGACGAGCTTTTCACCGGGTGCCCGGGCAGTGAAGTCGCGGCCTACGAGGTCCGGCACCGGCCCCGGCGTCCCTTGGGTCAGCGCCCACCGCTTCGGCCGCGGCTGGCAGGGCACCAGGCCCAGCTCGCGCATCAGCCGGCGGATCAGCTCCGGGCCGGCGGCGACGCCCCAGCGCAGCAGCTGGGCGTGGATGCGGCGGTGTCCGTAGGTGCCGTCGGACATGTCGAATGCCTTCTTGGTGAGCAGCCGCAGTTCCCCGCGCCGCTGGCTGGTCGCGGAATCGGGCCGGTTTCGCCAGT
>NZ_JBXUOY010000557.1:0-733 GCF_057196705.1 Streptomyces sp. ATLC9
GGGCCACCCTGACGGCGCTGCGCCCCGCGCACGAGCCGGGCACGATCGTCCTCGCGGTCTTCCAGCCGGCCGGCACCGGCGCACCCGCGGGCCCGGACCCCGGCCCGGTCGCGGCGGTGGAGCGCGAGGAGTCCCGCCCGGACCCGTCCGAGGCCGCCCGCGGCACCGAACTGATGGACCTGCTGGACGAGACGGCCACGGCGCTGCTCGGGGCCGACTCCCCCAAGGAGGTGCCGCAGCGGGTCGCGGAGGCGCTCTACGGCCGGTTCGCCGACTGGGTCGTCGTCGACGCCGCCGTGCCCGGCGGCGCGCTGCGCCGGGCCGCCGTCCTGGCCTCGGCCGGGCGGCTGCGCGACACGGTCGCCGGGCAGGACCCGTCCTCCTGGCCCCCGGTGGTGGACGCGGTGCGGCACGGCGGCACGACGCTGCGGGTGCGGTCGGAGGACCCCTGGCTCCTGGGCCGGGACGCCGCCGGGGCCCCCGTTCTGGTGCGGGCCGGGGTCGGCTCACTGCTGTGCGTGCCGCTGTCCGACGGCACGGGGGGCCCGGTGCTCGGCGCGCTCACGCTGCTGCGCACCGGCGGCCGCAGGGCCTTCGGGCTGGCGGAGGCCGGCGCCGCGGAGCGGATCGCACGGCACGTCGGTCTCGCCCTGCGCGCTCTGTGAGGTGCTCCGCGCCCTGATCCGCGAGCCGGTCCACCGGCCGCCGCGCGGGGTGCCGGACACGCCTGTGC
>NZ_JBXUOY010000558.1:0-733 GCF_057196705.1 Streptomyces sp. ATLC9
GCGCCGAGCAGGCGGCGGCGGGAGGGGCCGGTGCGGGGGTCGGTTCCGGTGTCGGTGTCGGGGTGGTGTGTCATCGCTGCCCAGTCTCGGTTCTCGGGTGGTGCTCGGTGCTCGGTGCCCGGTGCCCGGCTCCCGGGCGGTACGGGTGGCGGCGGGCGCCGGTCAGTCGAGTTCGAAGGTCCTGCGCTCGGTCACCTGGTCGATGTCGGAGGTCCGCACGGTCACGGCGGCCTCCCAGGTGCCGGGCAGGGGGAGCTGGAGTCCGGAGGCGGACCAGCGGCCCTCCCCGGTCCGCTCCAGGGTGGCGGCCAGCGGGCCGACCTCCCGGGCGGGAAGGGTGAAGGAGACCCGCACCTCCGGCACGTCCAGGGGTTCGCCGCCGGGGGCGGTGGTGCGCACCAGGAGGGAGTTCCCGCCGCTCCCGCCCGGTTCCATCAGGAGCTGGGCCCGGCCCGCGCCGTCCGGGCCGCCGGTGTCGAAGGGGACGGTGACGACCAGCGGCCCGCAACGCCCGGAGCCCGGCCCGCCCTCTTCCCCTCCCCGCCGCTGCCCGGCGGCGGTGCCGGACGACGTATCGGAGGCCGCGGCGGTACGGGCGGGCTCGGCCGCGGTGAGCAGGGTCGTCACGGCGAGGACGGCCGCCGCGACGGCCGCCTCGGCGAGCACCGAGCGCCGCAGCCCGGCGCGTGCCGGGTCGGCGTCGCGCTCCCGTCTGCGGCGCGCGGCCTCGACC
>NZ_JBXUOY010000559.1:0-726 GCF_057196705.1 Streptomyces sp. ATLC9
CGTGACCGGTTTGGCCTCATCCGGTTTCGCTCGCCACTACTCCCGGAATCACGGTTGTCTTCTCTTCCTGCGGGTACTGAGATGTTTCACTTCCCCGCGTTCCCTCCACACCGCCTATGTGTTCAGCAGCGGGTGACAGCCCATGACGACTGCCGGGTTTCCCCATTCGGACACCCCCGGATCACAGCTCGGTTGACAGCTCCCCGGGGCCTATCGCGGCCTCCCACGTCCTTCATCGGTTCCTGGTGCCAAGGCATCCACCGTGCGCCCTTAAAAACTTGGCCTATAGATGCTCGCGTCCACTGTGCAGTTCTCAAACAACGACCGGCCACCCACCACCCCCGCCACGAACAGCGGAGTACACCGGGACCGGCACCGAAGACCCAGCCTCCACGGCCGTGCCCTCAGACACCCAACAGCGCGCCCGACCCGGCCCCGAGCACCCGCATCCGTTCCACACCCCCACCAGGAGGCCGTACTGAGAGCGGATCCCACAGGGACCCGGCCGACTAGTCAACGTTCCACCCATGAGCAACCAGCACCGGACGTGCGCCGGTGTACTGGCCCCCAGACCACCGGCCCCCCACACAAGAGGAGACCCGGCGGCCGAGAAGTGCTCCTTAGAAAGGAGGTGATCCAGCCGCACCTTCCGGTACGGCTACCTTGTTACGACTTCGTCCCAATCGCCAGTCCCACCTTCGACGATTCCCTCCCACAAGGGGTTGG
>NZ_JBXUOY010000560.1:0-716 GCF_057196705.1 Streptomyces sp. ATLC9
CCCTGTCTGTCAGACTCCGGTGAGACCCAGAAGGTATACATCTCTTTGATCTGATGCAGGGCGAGACAGGACCAGGACCACCGTGACGATGACCCTTGCCGACCAGACCGTGATGGCACGGCAGGATGGTCGGGTGAACGACGAACCCGCCGACAAGCCGGCCCGGCCCAAGCGACGGAGCTTCACCGCCGGGTACAAGGCGCGGATCCTCGCCGCCTACGACGCCCTGCCCGACGGCAGCCCGGAACGCGGGGTGCTGCTGCGTAAGGAGAAGCTGTACCACTCGCATATCGAGCACTGGCGCAAGCAGGCGCGAGAAGGAACCCTCCCCGCGTCCTCCGGAAAGGTCCACCGAAGTTCCGAGGCGGAGGAGCTGGCGCGGCTGCGTGCGGAGAACGCCCGGATCAAGGCGGATGCCGAGAAACTCGCCTCCCGCAACGAAAGACTCTCCGGTGAACTGGACAAGACCAGGACGGCACTGGAGATCGCGGGAAAAGCTTTCGCGCTGCTTCAGGACGTGTCCGGCAGCGCGGACTCCGAGAAGAAGTAACGGCTGTCCAGGATGCATTCCCGCCAGGCATGGAGAAGGCAGTCGGCACGGTCACGGCCTGCCGGATCCTGGGCGTCTCCCGGGCCACGCCGCACCGGCGGCGGAACCCGAAACCGCCCACGGCCGGGGAACGCCGGCCGTTCCACCATCCCGCGCAGCTGTCCGA
>NZ_JBXUOY010000561.1:0-707 GCF_057196705.1 Streptomyces sp. ATLC9
GGCGCGGGCTGCTGCGCCGCCGCGCCCCCTTCCTGTCCGAGGTCGCCCTCGCCGAGCTGCGCGATCCGCGGCTGGTGGCACTGCTGGAGAGCCACGCGCTGGCCCGCGGCCTCGACCCGCGCCGCACCCCGGCGAGCGCCGTCGTCCTGCCGTACCTGGAGCAGACCTTCGGCACCTGGTACGTCGGCGGGGGGATGCGCGCGCTGGCGGACGCGGTGTACGAGCGGTGCCTGGCGCGCGGGGTGGAGTTCCGGTTCGGTGCGGCGGTGTCCCGGGTCACGGTGGAGGACGGCCGGGCCGCGGGGGTGGAACTGGCCGACGGGACGCGGGTGGCCGCGGACACCGTGGTCTGCGGAACCGACCCCCGGCCGATGTACGGCGGCCGGGCCGGCGCGGCGGACGGCGGTCCCGGTTACGCGGCGGGACGGCTGACCGTGCTGCTCGCGCTGCGCGGCGCCCGGCCCGAGGGCACCGCGCACCGCACGGTGGTGCACACCGGGGGGCCGGGCGGCACGACGCGCACCGTCACCGTGCTGCGGCCCGGCGATCCGTCGCTGGTCCCCGACTCGGAGCACGAGTCGGCGGTGCTGTCGGTGACCGTGCCGCCGCACC
Organism: Streptomyces sp. ATLC9; assembly: GCF_057196705.1. Taxonomy (NCBI): domain Bacteria; kingdom Bacillati; phylum Actinomycetota; class Actinomycetes; order Kitasatosporales; family Streptomycetaceae; genus Streptomyces; species Streptomyces sp. ATLC9. Next base: position 613 of record NZ_JBXUOY010000561.1, read on the forward strand.
GCGCGGGGGCGGCCGGCGCGGGAACCGAGGGCACCGGTGCGGGGGCCGGGGAGGGCGGGGCGGTGGACTGGACGGCGCCGGGCGCGGCCGAGCGG
>NZ_JBXUOY010000562.1:0-695 GCF_057196705.1 Streptomyces sp. ATLC9
GGCCAGCGCACGGCGGCCGGAGTGGGCGCCGGGCGGCAGCGGCGGCAGTACGGTCACCTCGGCGACCAGGCCGCGGGCGGCGGCCACCCGGCGCAGCGAGGCGGCCAGTGTGTCGTCGCCGACGAAGGCCGGCCGCGTGTCCACCGTCTCCGCCGCGTCCGTGGGGCCCTTCCCGTGCGCCGCGCCGTGCGTCAGGTAGCGGATCGCCACCGGCTGCACGGGGACCCCGGCCTCCAGCGCGGCCTGGAACAGCGCACCGCGGAACGCTCCGCGCTCCCTGCCGCACCGGGTGCTGCCCTCGGGGAAGGCCACCACGGTCGAGCCCGCGCGCAGGGCGGAGGTGACCTCCGCGACCGTCCCCGGCAGGCCCCTCAGCCGCTCGCGGTCGATGAACAGGGTGCCGCCGCGGGCGGCCAGCCACCCCAGTACCGGATACCGCCCGACCTCCCGCTTGGCCACCATCCTGCCGGGCGCCACCACGGCCAGCAGCGGTACGTCCAGCCAGGAGACGTGGTTGGCCACCACCAGCGCCGGGCCGGCGACGGGCCGGCCCGTGACGCGGACCCGTACTCCCAGCGCGGCGGTGATCGCCCCGCACCACCACCGCACCAGCCTCTCGCGGCGGGCCGGGGCGAGGAGACGCGCGGCCGGTGACAGCGCCGCCCCCGCCGGCAGGACGGCGGCCAGGGCCGCCC
>NZ_JBXUOY010000563.1:0-689 GCF_057196705.1 Streptomyces sp. ATLC9
GGGGACGAGTGGGACGCGAACGGTGGTGGCGCCCTGCTGCCCGGGCGCGCTCCGGTCGCCGGGCCCCGCGCGGGGAACCCGCCCGCGGCCTCACAGAGCCCTGGGGGGGCCGGCTGCCCGGACCGTCCGGGCAGCCGGGCGCGCCCGGTCCTCCGGAGCGGACGCGGCGGGCCCCCGTCCGCGGCCTCCCGTGGACGGGGCGGCGGACGTCTCCACCGGCTGCCGGACGGACACCGTTCCGTGCCCGGTGCGGAGCGGTCGGCTCGGCCGCGAACAAGCCGAAGATCCTGGGCAAGGGGAGCCTCCTCCAGCTGCCGTCATTCCCAGTGGGTCCTGCTCGGCCGCGCTGTCCGGCCGCACCGGGAGGGTGTTCGGTGCGGCCGGTGCGCGGTTCAGCCGGTCTCCCGGGCCGGTTCCCGGTCCAGCACCTCCTCCGGTGCGGCGGGCCGTGGCGCCCCGGACGGGCCGGCCGGCGCCAGGAGGCCGGAGTGCCTGGAACCCGGGTCCGGAAGGAGAAGCTCCCGCTTCCCCGTACGGCCGCCGGGTTCGCTCCGGCCCCGCATCACCGGCTCCCCGGCCGGTGGAGGGAGGATCCGGTTCCCTTCCGGGCCGCTCGCCGCCCGGGGGCCGGGAAGGGCGCCGGAGCCGGCGGCGGGCCGGTCCGGCGGCCGCTCGGCGCGGTGCGCGCC
>NZ_JBXUOY010000564.1:0-689 GCF_057196705.1 Streptomyces sp. ATLC9
CACCAGTGCCGCCGGCTCGCCGCGGGCGGCCTCGCCGCCGGTGTGGACCACCAGACCGCTGCGGGCGGCGGCGCGCACCAACTCGGCCGCGGACGGACCGGGCGCCCTGTCCGCGGCCTCCTCCCAGCGGGCCGTCTCCTCCCCGCCGGGCGGGACGAAAGTGCTGCCCAGCCGGGCCAGCCCCTCGGCCAGGCCCTCCTCGGCCAGCGCGTGGCGCTCCAGGCCGACGAGCAACCGTACGGGCCGCTCGCCCGCCTCCTCTTCCGCCCCGCTGCTCCCGGCCACGGCCTCCCCGGTCCCGGAGCCCTCCTCCGCGGCGTCCTCGAAGGCCAGCACCGCGCCCGCGTCGACCGCCTCGTCCACCGCCGCATCCGGCTCCGGTACGCCGTACCGGGCCAGTCCCTCGGCCAGGGCCCTCGGGGCGAGCACGGTGTGCCCGGACAGCGCCGCCCGTTCCAGCAGCCACACCGCCAGGGCACGGCCGCGCCGCTCGTCGCCCGGACCGCCGTCCGGCCCCAGCAGCGCCCGAGCGAAGCCGTCCGCCTGCTCCGGTGCCACGCCCGGGACCGCCAGCAGCTCCCACGGGTCGGCCCGCAGCACCTCGGCGGCGCCCTCGCCGAGGGCCTCCACCACGGCCGCGCCCAGTGCCGCGGGCGCGCCGCCCTCGGCCAGCAGCGCGGTGACGTCCC
>NZ_JBXUOY010000565.1:0-662 GCF_057196705.1 Streptomyces sp. ATLC9
GAAGCCGCCCGCGCCGCCGGGGCCCACCGGGCCGCCGGGCGCGTCCCCGGCCAGCGCCTCGGCCAGGACGGCCGCGGCCTCGTCCGGGTCGTCGGCACCGCCGTAGAGGTCGAGGTCGTGGGCGCAGCCGGGGTCGCCGGGCCGGATCACCACGTCGTAGGCCCCGTCGGGGCCGAGCCCGGCGCCGGCCGCGCCCACGGCGACCACGGCGGCCCGCCCGGCGAGGGCCTGGAGGGCCAGGGACTCCACCACCGGCCGCACCACCCGGCTGGTCTTGCCCGCCGCCGACGGCCCCACCACCAGCATCGAGGTGCTCAGCAGCGCGGGCTCCAGGGCGAGGCGGACGCCCCGGTAGGCGTGGGGGTTGCGCTCCTCGTCGGGCGCGGCGCCCAGCCGCACCTGCCCGGTCAGCAGGTCGTGCCGGGCCGCCCGTACGGGCAGGTCGCGGTCACCGGAGGGGTGGGCGAAGGCGGCGGCTCCCCGGTCGAGCACGGCCTCGGTGAAGGCGGGCAGCCGTTCGTACCGCGCCCGCGCCGACTGCCAGACGCGGTCGATCCGGACGTAGTCGACGTCGTTCATCCGGCCGCCGTGGATCTCGGCCGTCAGCCGGTCGGCGGCGGCCTGCTCGCCCACGGCCCGCAGCTGGGGCCACAGTGCCGGGT
>NZ_JBXUOY010000566.1:0-648 GCF_057196705.1 Streptomyces sp. ATLC9
GGCTGCGGCCACGGTGACCGCGTCGTCGGCCGGGCCCAGGCGAACGGCGTCAAGCAGGGCGCACCAGGAGGTGCGGCCGGTCTCCAAAGCGGCGACGAAGGAGTACGGCCAGCCGGGCACGAGCTGGTCGCTGGATCGGCCGCCGCGTCCGTAGACGTGACAGAAGAGCCGGTCGGGGCTGGTGGGGGCGTCCGGGCGGAGCCAGTTGCACACGTCCGCGGCGAGCACGATCCGCCCGTCGGCCGTCTTCGGCAGCGGCAGACCGGCCAGAACGCCGCGCAGGCGGGCCGGCTCGCACCAGCCGCGGTCCAGCGCGGCGTACATCGCACCGTGTCCACGCCGGTGCTCGGCTACCAAAGTCAGCTCCACCGGCGACCTCACCGGTCCGTCCGCGCACAGCACCGCATCCGTGAGCTCGAAGAGCGCATCCGCGCGGGCGTAGAGACACTCGTAGAACTCGACCCGAAAGCGGGACAGGACTCCCAGCGCCTCGACGGCAGGGCCCTCAACCGGAAGACTGATCACAGCGGCCGTCCTTTCACACTCCGTGACTCGACACCTCGAAGCGTGGAGGACGGCCGCGTCGCACGTTCCCCGAAACAGAAGACCTCAGCAGGTCGGGTGACACGCGAGGTTAAACGCCAAGCT
>NZ_JBXUOY010000567.1:0-644 GCF_057196705.1 Streptomyces sp. ATLC9
CCGCCGCGCGGTACCCGCGGGCCAGCCCCCGCCGGCCCCCCGCCCCCCCCCCCCGCCCCCCCCCCCCGGACGGTTACTCCAGCCCGTCGACCAAGGCGAACAGTTCCTCGTCGGTGGCGTCCTCCAGGTCCTCCAGGTCGTCCGGGTCGTCCGGGTCGTCCTGCCCGGACGCCTCCGGCGCGGTCGCGCCGGAGGCCGCCCGGGACAGCAGGTCGTGCAGCCGGTCCGTGATCCGCTCCCGGGCGGCGTCGCCCGCCGGCAGCGCTTCGATCGCCGAGCCGATCCGGTGCAGCTCGGCGAGGACCGCGTCACCCGGCGTGTCCGCCTCCTGCTCGACCAGCTCGGCCAGGTGCCGGGTCAGGGCGAGTGGGCTGGGGTGGTCGAAGACCAGCGTGGTCGGCAGCCGCAGACCGACCGCCTGCCCGAGCTGGTTGCGCAGCTCGACCGCGCTGAGCGAGTCGAAGCCGATCTCCTGGAAAGGCAGTTCGGCCCCGACGGTCGTGGCGTCGGCGTGCCCGAGCACGCCGGCGACCTGGCCGCGCACCAGCTCCAGCAGTGCGGCCTCGCGCTCCTTGCGGCCCAGCGCGGCCAGCTGGGCGACCGGCGAGGACGCCGCGCCGGCGGTACCGCCGGCGGGCGGCGTG
>NZ_JBXUOY010000568.1:0-627 GCF_057196705.1 Streptomyces sp. ATLC9
GGCGCGGTGGGCGTCGTGAGCCTCCCGCGCCTGCGCGCGCCGGTCCTCGGCGATCCGCCCGCCCACGACGCCGTAGCCGTAGACGGCGGCGTGCTCGGCCGAGAGCGCGGCCTGCAGGGCGGCCAGCGCGGGGTCGTCCTCCCCACCGGGGGGCGAGGGCGGGGGGGAGGCCGCGGCGGCCGCCGCCCGGTCCGCCCCCGGGGTCGCTGCCTCGTTCATCACTCGCCGTCCGTGAGCAGGTAGACGTGGACCGCTCCGGCCGCCGCGACGGACGCGAGCAGCCGGGCGAGCTCGGGCGGGGCGCCGTCGAGGGCCCGGGTGAGGGAGTCGGCGGCGGTGCGCTCGGCGTCGGCGAGGGCGGCCAGCGCACGCCGGGGATCGGCGGGCACGCCCTCCCCGGCGCCCCGGGTGTCCTCCGGGGCCGGAGAGCCGCCGGGACTTCCGGAGGCGGAGGGCTTCGGGCTCCCGGAAGGCCGGGAACCGCCCGGCTCCGTCCCGCCGAAGGCCCTCACATGCCGCACCACGTCCGCCCGCAGCGGCCTCAGCCGCCCGGCCAGGTCCGGGTGCGCGGCGAGGGTGCGGTCGTAGCGGGCCAGCAGCGCGGCGGCGCCACGCGCGGCGCGGCCG
>NZ_JBXUOY010000569.1:0-598 GCF_057196705.1 Streptomyces sp. ATLC9
CCCCGACCGGGCGGCCGGCAGACCTCTTCGGCAACGCATCGTGCCGTCCTCGCCCGGCTTCCCGGCGCCGCGGCCCGCGCCTGCCCGCCCAGCCGCCCCAGACGGCCCGCGACCTGCGATCTCTCCCGGTCGGCCGCGCTGCGCCGTGCCCCCAGCTCCTCGACCCGGGCGGCGCACTCGCGCCGCCGCTCCCGGGCTCTGTCCCGTTCCCCGGTCAGCGCCTCGCACCGGCCGTCCAGTTCGGCCAGCCCGGCGGAGGCCTCGTCCACCGACACCCGCAACTCCAGCAGCGACGGCGCCCCTGCCGAACCTCCCTGCGCGAAGTGGGCGCCGAGCAGATCGCCCTCGGCGGTGACGGCGGTCAGCTCCGGGCGAGTGGTCACCAGCTCCAGCGCGTCCCGGAGGGCCTCGACCACCACCACGCCGCGCAGCAGCCGCCGCACGGCGGGCAGCAGGGCCTCAGGGCCCGACACCAGCTCCGCGGCCCACCGCGCGCCGGGTACGTCCAGGGTCGCGGAAGGCTCCTCCCGGCAGCGGCCGCCGAGCACCAGCGCCGCACGGCCGGCGTCCTGTGCGCGCAGCAGGCGCAGGGCGCCGG
>NZ_JBXUOY010000570.1:0-594 GCF_057196705.1 Streptomyces sp. ATLC9
GCTCGGGATCGGAGCACCAGGACTGCTCGGGCAGGTAGAGGCGGCGGTCGACCAGTGCCCGGCCCCGGCTGGTGGCGTAAGCGAGGAAGACACCGACCTGGGAGTTCTCGATGCGCCCGGCGGTGCCGGTGTACTGCCGCTGCACACCCGCCGAAGCACGGCCCTTCTTCAGGAAGCCGGTCTCGTCCACGACCAGCACCGCGCCGTCGGCGCCGATGTGTTCGACGGCGTATGCGCGGACATCGTCGCGGACGGCATCGGCGTCCCAGCGTGCGTAGCGCAGCAGCCGCTGCATTGGCCCCGGCCGCGCATGACCGGCCTGTTCGGCCAGCTGCCAGCAGTTCTTCCGCTCCGTCTTCGACAACAGCCCGAGCAGATAGGCGCGGGCACTCGCCCGGGGCTCAACTCGGCCGAAGCGGCCCGCGATCCGGGCCATGGCCTGGTCGAACATCTCCCGCCAGCGAGCAGGGTCTACCCTATGGTCCGCGGCCACCGCACGATCTTCGTTTGTCCACACACCAACCGATGATCACGCGGTGGCCGTACCCGTTTCCAGCCGGGTCCGCAGCAAGATCGCAAAGTCAGACTGGAGTA
>NZ_JBXUOY010000571.1:0-594 GCF_057196705.1 Streptomyces sp. ATLC9
GGCCGGCAGTGCCCGGCGCGGGCGCGTGAGGAGCGGTACGGCGGGGCGGCGGATCCTGCCCCTGCGCGGCGGCGCGGTACTGGGCGGGTACGTACTCGGCTTGGAGGCTCATGCCCCCACGCTGCGCCCGTCCGCGGCCGCCGGGCACGCGGATCGACCCCGGGCTGCACGGCTGGACCACCACGGCGCTCGCCGGGCTGGAGCCGGACCTCGCCGGGCGGCTCTCCGGGGCGGACGTCCGTGGCGCTCCACCCGCTCCGGCATCCTGCTGCCCGGCCGCCCCCTGCCCGGCGCCACGCCGGCCGAGGCGCTGGCCGCCGCGTCCCCCGCGATCGCCGTGGAGGAGGACGGCGGTGGGCGGTGCCTGGTCGTCGACAAGCCGGCGCAGAGCCGGACGACGGCGGTGGATCCAGCGGCTGAGGCTCCCGCCGGGCCCGCGGGGAAAAGAACGGCGCCGGACCTGCGCGGTGGGGGATCATCAAGAGCTTGACTTCCTCCCCCTCCTGAAGGAGGGGGATTCCTACGGCTCGCGCCGTGGGGTTTTCTGCTTCATCACCGACTGCCCGCCCGGAGTACTCCGTTGAGGTCTTACAC
>NZ_JBXUOY010000572.1:0-573 GCF_057196705.1 Streptomyces sp. ATLC9
GCCCCGGCCACCGCCAGCACCGCCGCGCCGGGGTAGCGGGCGGAACCGGCCGCGACGCCGACCACGCCGCGCCGGTACTTGTCGCTCTCGGCCGACGGGCGGGGCAGCAGGGCGGCCACGTCCGCGTGCTGCGCGGCGCGTACCGCCGGCCCGGCCGCCCTCAGGTACGGGCCCAGGCCGATGTCGACCAGCCGCAGCGCCCCGGCGTGCTCGCGCGCGGGATCGATCAGCAGGCCCGGCTTGTACGCCCCGAAGGTCACGGTCGCCGCCGCCCGCACCGCCACGCCGCGCACCTCGCCGGTGTCGGCGTCCACTCCGCTGGGCAGGTCCACGGCCACGACGGGCACCCCGGCCTCCGCGACGGCGTCGGTGATCTCCACCGCGTCCGGCCGCAGGCCGCCTTGGCCCCCGATGCCGACGATGCCGTCCACCACCAGGTCGGCCCGCCGCAGGAGCGCGGGCACGTCGGCGGGTACGCCCTCCAGCACGGTGCGGGCGCCGGGGGCCGCGACGGCCCGGCCCCCGGCCTGTGTGTTTTTCACAACTACCAGCCCACGAGTACCAAGAGGTGTT
>NZ_JBXUOY010000573.1:0-573 GCF_057196705.1 Streptomyces sp. ATLC9
CCCCGTGGGGTGCCGCCCGCCGCGCCGGAGCCTCTTCCGCCAGGGCCCGTCCCGCGCTACTCCCCCGTTATGTGCCGTACGAACCGGCCCCAGCCCTCGCGGCCGACCGCGAAGGCCGGGCGGCTCACGTCCTTGGAATCCCGCACGTGCACGGCCTGCCCGGTGACGGCGACCTCCACGCAGTCATCGCCCTGGGCGCTGCTGTAGCTGGACTTGAACCAGTCGAGTTCCGTCGTCCTCACAACTCTCCTCGCATCCGCTCCAGCAGGCCCGCGGACTCTTTCGGGGACAGGGCCCGCGAGCGCAGTCTCGCATAGCGCTTCTGGACGCGGCTCACCTCTTTCCGGTCAGCGATCAGGCGCCCGTTCTCCTGTCCCTCCGAGTACGCCAGCCACTGCCCGTCCGGTGTCTCGAGCAGCCGGACGGGACCGGCGAGGCAGGCGTGTTGCTCGCTGTCCGCAGCCTTGACTTCCTCCCCCTCCTGAAGGAGGGGGATTCCTACGGCTCGCGCCGTGGGGTTTTCTGCTTCATCACCGACTGCCCGCCCGGAGTGCTCCGTTGAGGTCTTACACC
>NZ_JBXUOY010000574.1:0-572 GCF_057196705.1 Streptomyces sp. ATLC9
TAAGAGGATGTCTCATGTGGTGACTGCGGTCAGCCGTTTGTAGCAGGTCAGGGCAGCTGCGAGGCCGAGGAAGGCGAGGAAGTGTTCGCCCTTGCGCTCGTACCGGACGGTGAGGCGGCGGTAGCCGAAGAGCCAGCTGATGGTCCGCTCGATCCGCCAGCGGTGTCGGCCGAGTCGCTCGCCGGACTCGATGCCGGGGCGGGCGATCCGCGCGGCGATGCACCGGCTGCGGAGCCATCGGCGGTGCTCGATGGAGTGATACGCCTTGTCGGCCCGGAGCTTGCCGGGTCTGCGGCGGCGTGGTCCGCGCCGGGACCGTATCGGCGGTATCCCACGGACCAGGGGCCTGAGCGCATGGGTGTCGTGGACGTTCGCGCCAGAGACGCCCACGGCCAGAGGCAGGCCCTGTGCGTCGGACAGGACGTGCAGTTTGCTCCCCTTCTTGCCCCGGTCGACCGGATTCGGCCCGGTCAGCGTGCCCCCTTTTTGGCCCGCACGTTCGCGGCGTCCACGATGGCCGAGGTCCAGTCGATCTCCCCGCGTGCTCCGAGTTCGTCCAGGACCGCCCGGTG
>NZ_JBXUOY010000575.1:0-540 GCF_057196705.1 Streptomyces sp. ATLC9
GGTATACGTGGGACGGTATTTTTTAAAAGAGACAGGGACTGCCGGGGCTGCTGCCGGGCCGGCTGCTGCTGCGCGTACGTCGCGGGGGACGGGGACTGCGCGGCGGGGGCCGGTGGCGCCGCGGCGGCGGCCGGTCGGAAACCCCCGGGGCCCCCGGGCGAGTGCGGCGCCTGCCCCTGCGGCGGCGCGGAACCGCCGGATGGATCGACGACGGACTCGATCCGCCACTGCACGCCGAACGCGTCGGCCAGCGCGGCGCGCAGCACTTCCTCGCTGCCGCCGTTGGTGAAGCTGTCACGGGCTCCCTGGTTGGAGAAGCCGATCCGGAGCGTCGTCCCGTCGAATCCGGCCACATGCGCGTTCTGGCTGAGCAGGATCCAGGTGAACCGGCGGCGGCCCTTGACGGCCTCCAGGACGCCGGGCCACATCTGCCGCACCTGCGCGGCACCCTGCCCGCCGTCGGCGCCGCCGCCCTGGGGCGGTGCCGGGGCCCGGGGCGGAGGAGCGGCCTGCGGCTGCGGCGCGGGGGCTGCCGGGGCC
>NZ_JBXUOY010000576.1:0-538 GCF_057196705.1 Streptomyces sp. ATLC9
GCGCCGCCCGGGGCGTGCGGCGGACCGCCCGGCCCCGCCGCGCTCCCGTCGGCGCCGGGCGTCTCACCGCCGGCCTCGCCACCGGCCTCGCCGACGGGCTTGCGCACGACGACCGGCGGGATGGGGCGGGAACCCGGGATGTTGATCCGGATGCGGGTGGTCAGCGTGGTCTCGGTCTTCGGCTCGCCCGGCTGCGCGGCGGGCTCGCCCGCCGGTACGGCGTACGGGTCGTTCCCCGGCGGGTGGGCGGCACCGCCCCTCGCCCGGGGCCCGGAGGACGAACTGTCAGTTTCACGGCTCAATGCAGGATCTCCCGGTTGGATTCGCCGCCCGTCATGGTTCCGATCGGCTCGCACGAGCGGCTCGCCGGCGCGCACCACCTTACTGGGGGCCGCCGCCCCGGGCCCCGGGAGTGCCCGATCACCGCCCCGGCGGATCGTGTGCGGATGACGCGGCGGCATGCCGCCGCGCGGGGGGGCGGCGGCCCGGGCGCCCGGGGGCCGCCGGCCGCCCGCCCGCCGCACGCGCCCCGCGCCCG
>NZ_JBXUOY010000577.1:0-524 GCF_057196705.1 Streptomyces sp. ATLC9
CTGGACCCACATCGGCACTGACGGCCACCGCCACCTGCTCATCCGCCGCAACCGCACCACCGGCGAACTCGCCTTCTACCTGTGCTGGTCACCCGCCGCGGTCACCTTTGCGGAGCTGGTCCGCGTCGCCGGTGTCCGCTGGAGTGTCGAGGAGTGCTTCCAGACCGCCAAGGGCCAGGTCGGACTCGACCATTACCAGGTTCGCAACTGGACTTCATGGCACCGCCACATCACGCTCGCCATGCTCGCCCTGGCCTTCCTGACCGCCATCGCCGCCGACACGGCACCGAAACGCTCCACCTGTGCGCACCACCCAGCCCACGACAGCGAACCGATCTCCTTGACCGTCCCGGAGATCCGCCACCTGTTCACCGCCGTCCTCGGCCCGCCGACCGCGACAGCCGCCAAGCTGCTGCACTGGTCAATCTGGCGCAGACGCCACCAGGCAACAGCCCGACACAGCCACTACCGACGACGATCCGTCGACGAACCCGCTGGATAGATCACGAAACCGCACTGGAGTA
>NZ_JBXUOY010000578.1:0-518 GCF_057196705.1 Streptomyces sp. ATLC9
CCGAGGGGCCTCACGTGCCGACCAGTGTCACATACACCGCCGTGCTCGATGTGAGGCGGTCCACCGCCGAGCACCTGGCCGGTCTCCTGCGCGACCACCGAATCGTGGCCAGGACCCGCAAGGGGCGACGCGCGCTGGGCTGCTTCAAGCAGGCCGTGCTCGTGCTGCGCTGGTTCCTCGACGGCACCCGACGGGCCCAACTCGCCCGCGACAACGGCCTGTCGGTCTCCACCTCCTACCGCTACCTCCACGAAGGACTGGCCGTCCTGGCCGCTGGCGCACCGGACCTGTCCACCGCGCTGGAGCGTGCGAAGGCAGCCGGGCTGACGCATCTGAACCTCGACGGTACGGTCATCCGCACGGACCGCGTCGCCGCCCCGGGCCCCAACGGCGCAGACCTCTGGTGGTCCGGAAAACACAAGCACCATGGCGGGAACGTGCAGGTCATCGCCACCCCGGACGGCTGGCCGATCTGGGTCTCGCCCGTACGGCCGGGCCGGGAACACGACACCACCTGC
>NZ_JBXUOY010000579.1:0-518 GCF_057196705.1 Streptomyces sp. ATLC9
CTCCGTTGAGGTCTTACACCAGCTCCACAGACAGACGCCGTCAGCCCGACGGCCAGGATGTTCTTCGCCGCGTTCACGTCCCGGTCGTGGGTCGTCCCGCAGTCGCACGTCCAGGTGCGGACGTTCAGCGGCATCTTGTCCCGCAAGGTGCCGCAGGTCGAGCACAGCTTGGAGGAGGGGAACCAGCGGTCGATCGCGATCACTTCGCGGCCGTACCACTGGGCCTTGTACTCCAGCATGCTCCGGAACTCCGACCAGGCCGCGTCACTGATGGCGCGGGCCAGGCTCCGGTTCTTCACCATGTTCCGGACGGTGAGGTCCTCGATCACGATCGTTTGGTTTTCACGAACGAGCCGAGTGGTGAGCTTGTGCAGGTGGTCACGCCTGCGGTCGGTGATGCGGGCGTAGACCTCGGCAGCCTTCCGGCGTGCCTTGGCCCGGTTGGTGCCGTCGCCCTTGGCCTTGCGGGCCAGCTGCCGCTGGGCCTGGGCGAGGCGGGTACGGTCGCGCCGCTCGTG
>NZ_JBXUOY010000580.1:0-514 GCF_057196705.1 Streptomyces sp. ATLC9
GGGGGGACCTGCCGGCGATGCCGCCGACCCCGCCCGCGCCCCCGATGCCGCGGCAGGCGCCCGCGGCCGGGCCGTCCCTGGGCGAGTGGCTGCGCACCCCGCGTCCCGAGGCGGGCCCCGGGATCTGGCGGTACGGGCACCGGCCCAGGCCGCCGGAGGACCCCGACCGGCTGGACGACCGGCAACTGCTGGGCGGTGCGGCGCTGGTGGTGCTCTGCGGGCTGCTGGTGTGGTCGCTGTGCCGGAACGGCTACATCGACTTCTGGGTGAAGCCGCTGGAATGGTTCACGCCCGACTCCTGGCGTGAACCGGGCGGAGACCACGAGGCGTTCGTCCGGGCGGCGAAGACCTACGAGTACCTGTTCACCATCGTCTTCTTCTCGGTCGTCGCCCGGATGGCCCGGGGCGGGGAGATCTGGCGCCGCTACGTGCGCCCGCGGCTGCGCGGGCCGGAGGGAGCCGGGGAAGGGGCGGGAGGGCCCGCCGCCCCGCCGGCCGCGCCCCCCGGCGGCCC
>NZ_JBXUOY010000581.1:0-509 GCF_057196705.1 Streptomyces sp. ATLC9
CCCCGGGCGACGGCCGGCCGACGGGCCGGGTCGCGGATCTGGCGCCCCGCCGCCACTGAGAGCGGCCGCCCGAGGGCGGCCCGTACCGCGTGTACGGCGCGAGGGGGGGGGGGGGGGGCGGGCGGCGCCCCCCCCCCCCCCTCGCGTGCGGCGGGGCGGCGCGGGATCAGTCCTTGATCTCGCAGATGACGGCGCCGGCGCTGACACCGGCGCCGACGGCGGCGGTCAGGCCCTTGACGGTGCCGGCGCGGTGGGCGTTGATGGGCTGCTCCATCTTCATCGCCTCCAGCACCACGACCAGCTCGCCCTCGGCGACGGTCTGGCCCTCCTCGACGGCGACCTTGACGATGGTGCCCTGCATCGGGGAGGCCAGCGCGTCACCGGAGGCGGCCGGGCCGGACTTCCTGGCCGCGCGCCGCTTGGGGCGGGCGCCGCCGGCCGCGGCGGTGCGGGCCAGGGACATACCCAGCGAGGCGGGCAGGGAGACCTCCAGGCGCTTGCCGCCGACC
>NZ_JBXUOY010000582.1:0-501 GCF_057196705.1 Streptomyces sp. ATLC9
GGGCACGGGGGCGCTGGCGCACCTCGGCCCGGACTGGCGGCTCACCGGCGCCGCGGCGCTCGCCTGGACGGCAGCCCTGGGCGTACCGGCGGCCCTGGCGCTGCGGTCCTGGCGGCTGCGCCCGGCCCGCTGACGCCGGCGTCCGGAGCACCCGGCGTTCCCGGTGTCCTCCGCTGCCGCGGCCGGTCCCGCTCCCCGCGCCCGGCCTCACTCCCCGCCTTCGGGGTCACCGAACAGCGGGCGCAGTTCCTCGGGCAGATGCCGCTCGCACGCCTGGCGCGAGGAGTTGGTGAGGGCGTCCTCGACGCAGACGAAGTAGTCGCGGTAGACGAGCTGGACGGTGAACTGCGCCGCGATGATCACCAGTGCGAGGATCCCGGTGACCAGCCCGGTCACCGCCGCCGCCAGCTGCGGCCGGCCCGAGCGGCCGGCCTCCGGGCCGGCGGGGGCGGGAGCCCGTCCCGCGCCGGTCCCCGGCACGGTGGAGCGGTCGGTGCCGGC
>NZ_JBXUOY010000583.1:0-490 GCF_057196705.1 Streptomyces sp. ATLC9
CGGCGCGGCCGCGCCCCCCCCCCGCCCCCCCCCCCCCCCCCCCCCCCGGGCGGCGGGGGCCCCCGGGCGCCGCCCCGGCGGACTCCCCGGCCTCCGGGCGGGGGCCCGGAGGGTCCGGAGAAGGCCGGGAGAACCGGGAGAACCGAGAGGAAGGCCCACGAGGTGCCGAGCACGATCACAGCCCAGCACGTGGGGGAGCTTCTCAGCTCCTCCGATCCCGATCCCCGGCTTGTGCTGCTGGAGGGCCGCCCGCGGGTGGTGTCCGCCGCCGAGGCGGGCGGCGACCGCTGCCGCGGAGCCGTGGAGGTCGTCTCGCGCGACGACCTCGCCGCCGGACTCGGCCCGGGGACGCCCTCGGAACAGGAGCTGGAGGCGCTGGCCTCCAGGCTGGAGAGCGTGGTCTCCGAGCTGGGCGGCTGAGGGGTCCGCCCGTGGGGGGTTCGGCCCCCCCCGCCGCGGGGGGCGCACGCCCCCCCCCCCCCCCGGGGTC
>NZ_JBXUOY010000584.1:0-487 GCF_057196705.1 Streptomyces sp. ATLC9
CTGGTGGTGTACTCCGCGGACTTCCGCGACTTCTTCCGCGACTTGAAGCGCGGGTACTTCGCCCGCTTGCCGAAGAAGTTCGTGAACGCCGTCTGAAGGTGCCGCAGGGCCTGCTGGAGCGGGACGGAGGAGACCTCGTTGAGGTAGGCGAGTTCCTCGGTCTTCTTCCAGGCCGTCAGCATCGCCGACGTCTGGTTGTAGTTCACCCGCTCCTGCCGCGTCCACGCCTCGGTGCGCGCGGCCAGGGCGAGGTTGTAGACCTTCCGCACGCAGCCGAACGTGCGCGACAGCTCGGCTGCCTGCGCATCGGTCGGGTAGAAGCGGTACTTGAAAGCCCGCTTCACGTGGGTGGTCTTCACGGCTCACATATTACCTCATCAGTTTGTGACGGAGTGCGGGCAGTTGCGGGTGGACGCCGGTCCGCCCTGGCGGCGAACCGGCGTTCCCTGCCCTGCTCCGCAGGAGCTTCGTTTCCTCCCCGCCCTAA
>NZ_JBXUOY010000585.1:0-486 GCF_057196705.1 Streptomyces sp. ATLC9
CCCCCAGCACGGGGTGCGGACTGTTCCGCCGGCACCCCGGTAGCCCTTGTCGGCCCAGCATGCGATGCCGGCCTCGGCGAGGGCGTCGACGATGCCATGTTCGCGAGCCGCGCGGACGTCGTGGACAGCTCCGGGCAAGGTCGGCGAGGCCCACAGCAGCCGGCCGAAGGGATCGGCGAGGACCTGCACGTTCATCCCGTGCCTCTTGTGCTTCCCCGAGTAGTAGGGCCGGTCCGCGGCGATCCGGTCGATCGGCAGCAGGGTCCCGTCCAGCAGCACGAACGCCTTCGACGATGCCGTCCGGACTGCCTCCGCAAGAGTCGGCGCGAGAGCGGCCAGGACCTCGACGGCCTCGGTGATGTACCGGTACGCGGTCGTGGTCCCGATGCCGAACCCGGCCGCGAGCTGGGCATACGGGTGGCCGTTGCGGAGGTGGGCAAGAGTGAGCAGGGCCTGACGGCCGGCACTCAGGCGCCGCCAACGGGT
>NZ_JBXUOY010000586.1:0-483 GCF_057196705.1 Streptomyces sp. ATLC9
GGCCGCCGCCGTACGGCGGCCGGGCGGGACCCGGGTCGACGGGCGGGAGTTGCTGTGTGGCATCGGCGGGCTGCGCACCGGGCTGTGCGCCGCCCCGGAACAGTCCGTCGAAGTCCGAAGGCGGCGCGGCGCGGTCGCCGGGAGCGCCGGGAGGTATCCCGTACGGGGCCCCGGCGGGCGGCGGGGACGCCGGGCGCGGGGAGGCGGTCGCGCCTTCGGGCGGCAGCGGCCTGCGCAGCACCGTGGTGCTCTCGGTGTCGCGCTCCGGGGGCGTACGGCCGGTGACCGGCCGCAGGACCCGGGTGTCGTCGTCCATGCCGTCCGCCCAGGCACCCCGGCCGTCCTGCGGGGCCGGGGCCCCCGGCGCGGCCCGGGGAGCCGGGGGAACCGGACCGGACGCGGTCATCGGGGGCAGGAGCTGCGTCTCGTCGGCGGCGCCGGGCACGGCGCCGGGCGCCTCCGGTGCGGTCCCCGGCATCGGGG
>NZ_JBXUOY010000587.1:0-478 GCF_057196705.1 Streptomyces sp. ATLC9
CGACGGCATGAGTCACGTCATCCTCGACGGCACACTCATCGAGACGGACCGCCTGGCCGGTGTCCGCGACAACGGCAACGACCTGTGGTTCAGCCAGAAACACAAGGCGTTCGGCGGCAACGTGCAGTTCCTGGCCGCCCCGGACGGTACACCGCTGTGGATCTCCGACGTCGAGCCCGGCTCCACGCCCGACATCACCGCCGCCCGCCTCCACGCCCTGCCCGCCCTGTACAAGGCGGCCGCCGATGGCCTGCCCACCCTGGCCGACAAGGGCTACATCGGCGCCGGCATCGGCATCCACATCTCAGTCCGTCGCCCGAAAGGCCAGTCCGAACAGGCTCTGGACACTGACACTCGCACCACGAACAGCCTGATCAGAGGCATTCGTGCGCTCGGGGAACGCGCTGCCGCCGAACTCAAGCAGCGCTGGCGCACCCTCCAACACATCACTCTCAGCCCGAGCCGGATCGGCGACATC
>NZ_JBXUOY010000588.1:0-477 GCF_057196705.1 Streptomyces sp. ATLC9
TTGGGACTCGTGGGCTCGTATTTGTTTAAAAGAGACACCCGCACGCCCCGGGCGGCGCCGTGCCGTCCACGCCGGGCGTGCCGGGGCCGAACGGGGGGCCGGCCGGGCCCGGTTCGGGGGGAGCCGAGGCCAACGGCGGTGGAAAGCAGACCAGTTCGTGGTTCGCCCCGCGCAAGCCCCCGTCCGGCGGCGTACCGGGTGCGCCCGGCGGTGCGCCGGCCCAGGGGGCCGCGTCCCCCCCGCCGCCGCGGCAGCGCACCGACACCCCGCCGCACGGCTTCCCCGCCGACCGGGCGGACGTCACCGGCCAGATCGGCGCCGTCCGCCCGGGCGGCGCCCCGTCGCACGGCTCGGAGGACACTCCGTCGCACGGCTTCCCCGCCCCGCCGCCGTTCCGGGGCGCGGGCCCCAGCGGGCCGACCACCGGGCCGGCCACCGGCGACATGCCGCTGCCGCCCCCGGTGTTCCGGCAGCAGG
>NZ_JBXUOY010000589.1:0-472 GCF_057196705.1 Streptomyces sp. ATLC9
TGGCGCACCCTCCAGCACATGACGATCAGCCCCGGCCGGATCGGAGCCATCACCCAAGCCGCCCTCGTCCTCAACAATGCATGGCACGAAAGGCGCTGAGAAAACCTCAGTGGGCGGGATGATATACGGCCGCGCCCCCCCTGAGCCTGCCCCAGCCGCCCCGCAGGGTGGCGCAGCCCTTCGTAAAGTAGTAGATGTACCCGGCCGAGGCTGCGATGTACCAGGCATAGAAGCGCATGCCGTTGACAACGTGCTGCCAGTTTTTCGGGACGTAGTCTTTCAGGACGGCGAGAAACCCACTGACAGCGGTTGCGCTCCAGGCTAGATTCCTCGTCTCCTTACGGGTCAGCTTGATCTGTACCCAGGGGACTGTAAAACGTTCGGTGTAACTCCTGAGCAAGGAAGATGCATCGATGACCAGTGAGAACGTGACCGAGACCGAGACCGTCAAGGCCGTCGAGCCGCAGTCGGC
>NZ_JBXUOY010000590.1:0-472 GCF_057196705.1 Streptomyces sp. ATLC9
GGCCCGCCCCGCGCGGACGCCGGGGCCGCCCGGCGCGAGTGGCCACCGGGCGCGCGCCTGACCGGGCTGGGCTGCGGACTGCTGGCCGCGGGTGCGATGCTGCTGGCCGGCGGGCTGGACGCGCTGCTGCTGGGCGGCGACCCGGTCGTCTACGGGACCTCCTTCGTGCTCGTCAGCGCCGTGTGCGCGCTGTGGGTGCGCCCGGCCGACCTGGCCGCCGCGCCGATCGCCGTGCCGATCGCGTTCACCGCCGGACTCGTCTTCGTCGACGGAGGCTCGGGCGGGCCGACCGAGCGGCTGGTGGAGCTGGTGACCGCCCTGGCCGTGCACGCCGGGTGGCTCTACGGGGGCACGCTGACCGCCGTGGCCGTCGCCGTCGCCCGCGGGCGGGCCCGCCGGAGGCCCGGCCCCCGGCGTGCCGGGCGCCCCGGCACCAGGACGGTCTCTTATAAACAAAATACGCTGCCGACCA
>NZ_JBXUOY010000591.1:0-461 GCF_057196705.1 Streptomyces sp. ATLC9
TGAGGTTTTCTCAGCCCCTTTCGTGCCATGCATTGTTGAGGACGAGGGCGGCCTGGGCGATGGCTCCGATCCGGCTGGGGCTGACCGTCACATGCTGCAGCGCGCGCCAGCGCTGCTTGAGCTCGGCTGCGGCACGCTCGCCGATCGCGCGGATGCCGCGCAGCAGCCGGTTGTGGGCGCGGGTGTCCGCCGCCAGGGGTGAGGCGATGTCGGGGTGCGGGCGGAAGGGTGTGTGCACGCCGATGCCGGCGCCGGTGTAGCCGACATCGGCCAGGGTCGGCAGCCCGTGGCGGGCCGCGGCGTACAGCGCCGGCAGCGCATGGGTCCGCGCGGCGCGCAGGTCGTGCACCGAGCCGGGCTCGACGTCGGAGACCCACAGCAGCGAGCCGTCGGGAGCGGCGAGGAACTGCAGGTTTCCGGCGAAGCGTCGTCCCTTGCCGGAGTACCACAGGTCGTTGCCC
>NZ_JBXUOY010000592.1:0-460 GCF_057196705.1 Streptomyces sp. ATLC9
CCATGCTCGACATCCCCCGCCCGGTGGTGGTCTTCCTCGCCCGTCTCCTGGCCGCCCACCGCCGCCGGATCGGCACTCCCCGCGGCAGTCGGGCGCTGGGTCCGTTCCGCCGGGCCGTGCTGGTACTGCGCTGGTTCCGCGAGCGCGGCTGCGTGCACTGCCTGGCCCGCGACGCCGGGATCTCCCAGGCCACCGGCTACCGGTATCTGCACGAGGGCATCGATGTCCTCGCCGAGTGTGCCCCGGACCTGCACCAGGTGCTGGAGCGCTGCCGTGAGCAGGGCCTGAGCCATGTGGTGCTGGACGGCACGCTCATCGCCTGCGACCGGGTGGCCGGCACCACCGAGCGGGGCAACGACCTGTGGTACTCCGGCAAGGGACGACGCTTCGCCGGAAACCTGCAGTTCCTCGCCGCTCCCGACGGCTCGCTGCTGTGGGTCTCCGACGTCGAGCCCGGCTC
>NZ_JBXUOY010000593.1:0-453 GCF_057196705.1 Streptomyces sp. ATLC9
GGCCGCGGCCAGTTCGGCGCGGGAGCGTGCCGCGGCGGTCTCCCGGGCGCGCTCGGCGGCGCGGCGGGCGCTCTCTCGCGCGGTCTCCCAGACGACGACGGCTTCCTTCTCGGCGTCGCTGGCGGCCAGGGCGGCGCGGGCCGGGTCGGCGTCGGGAGAGGAGCCGTCCAGCCAGCCGGCGCGTACGGCCTGCGCCGTCTCCTGCTCGACCTCGGTCAGACGCTGGCGCAGGTGCTCGCCCTCGCTGCGGGCGCGCTGGGCCTCGGTGGCGGCGGCGGTCGCGTCGCGGTGGGCGGCCTCGCCCTCGCCCTGCAGGGCGGTGGAGCGCCCCTCCTCCTCGGCCGCGAGGTGCTCGGCCTGCTCCGCGGCTGCGTGCAGGGCGCGCACCAGATCGGTGGCGGCCCGGGCACGGGCGGCGAGCGCGGGGGCGGCGTCGCGCTCGGCCTCCTGGAT
>NZ_JBXUOY010000594.1:0-452 GCF_057196705.1 Streptomyces sp. ATLC9
GATCGTATTTTTTTATAAGCGAGCGCGGCTGGAGCGGGCCCGCGCCGCCGACACCGTCGCCCCCGCCCTCGCCCTGAGGGAGGAGGCCGGGAGGGAGAGCCGCCGCGCCGCGTACGCCGAGGAGCGGGCCCGCGCCGAACTGCCCGGTGAGGCGGCCCACGCCCCCGCCGAGCGCCTCGCGGACCTGGAACGCGCCACCCGCCGGGAACTGGGCACACTGGAGGCCGCCCGGCGCGCCGAGGAGCGCGTCGACCGCCTCGACGTCGAACTCGCCTCTCTGGAAAGGGAGTCGGATTCGGACGAGGAACTGCTGCGCGAGACGGAGGAGTGGCTGGGGGAATGGGAGGCCACTCGCGCCGCCCACCAGCGGAGCGTGGACGCCGCCGCGGAGGCCGCGCCCCGCGCCGAGCGGCTCGCCCGGCGGCTGGACGGCCTGCGGCGCACCCTGGACG
>NZ_JBXUOY010000595.1:0-442 GCF_057196705.1 Streptomyces sp. ATLC9
CCTCGCGGCCGGGCGGGAAGCGGCCGGCGCCGAGCTGGCGGCCGCCCGCGAGCGGGCCCTGTCCGCCAGGGAGCACTGGCTGGAGACCAAGGAGCGCCGGCTGCGCGGCATCGCGGCGGAACTCGCCGCCGGGCTGGAGGAGGGCACGCCGTGCACGGTGTGCGGCTCCCGCGAGCACCCGGACCCGGCACGCCCCGGGACCGGGCACGTCGACCGGCGTGCCGAGGAGAGCGCCCTGGCCGGCTACCAGCGGGCGGAGGACCTGCGGCGGCAGGCCGAGCAGCGGCTGGACTTCGCGGGCGACCGGCTGGCCGCGGCGGACGAGGAGGCGGAGGGGAGGCCCGCCCTCGAACTCGCGGAACAGGTAGCCGCGCTGGAGGCCGATCACGCCGCCGCACGCCGGGCGGCGGCCGGCGCGCAGGACGCCCGCGCCGCCCTGGAG
>NZ_JBXUOY010000596.1:0-441 GCF_057196705.1 Streptomyces sp. ATLC9
GAACGAAGGCCGGTCATCCCGCCGGAAACCACCACGATCATCCCGCCGGTCACCACGCCCCCGGTCGTCATCCCTGCGCGGACCACGCGGCCGCTCCCCCCGATCATCCCGGCGGAACGACGGACGATCGTCGCGACGGAAGCCACCCCGGCGCTCGTCACCACTCTGGCGACGGGGCCTGTCCGAGCGCTCGGGCCGGCCCGGCTGCTCCTCGGAGGAATTGGACATAGATGCGGCTCCTGTCTTGGGGTGTTACACGTTCAGTTTGCGCACAAAGAGAAAAGGACCCTTGGTCCCAGCATGCACGCTGGGACCAAGGGTCCTTCAAATATTGTTCGGCGGCGTCCTACTCTCCCACACGGTCCCCCATGCAGTACCATCGGCGCTGAAAGGCTTAGCTTCCGGGTTCGGAATGGAACCGGGCGTTTCCCTCTCGCTGTG
>NZ_JBXUOY010000597.1:0-441 GCF_057196705.1 Streptomyces sp. ATLC9
ACGATCCGGCCGTCGGCGAGGAAGACGACCCGGTCCGCGTACGAGGCGGCCACCGGGTCGTGCGTCACCATGACCACGGTCTGACCCAGCTCCCGCACCGATTCGCGCAGGAAGCCCAGCACCTCGGCGCCCGCACGCGAGTCGAGGTTGCCGGTCGGCTCGTCACCGAAGATGATCTCCGGCCGGGCCGCCAGCGCGCGGGCGACGGCCACGCGCTGCTGCTGGCCGCCGGAGAGCTGGTTGGGCCGGTGCTTCAGCCGGCCCGACAGGCCGACCGTCTCCACCACCCGGTCCAGCCACTCCCGCTCGGGCCTGCGGCCGGCGATGTCCATCGGCAGCGTGATGTTCTCCAGCGCCGTCAGGGTGGGCAGCAGATTGAACGCCTGGAAGATGAAACCGACCTTGTCCCGGCGCAGTCGCGTGAGCTTCTTCTCCTTCAGG
>NZ_JBXUOY010000598.1:0-439 GCF_057196705.1 Streptomyces sp. ATLC9
CGGTCCGGGCGTGCGCCTGGACGCCGGCGTGGAGTCCGGCAGTGTGATCGGCCCGGCCTGGGACTCGCTGCTGGCCAAGCTGATCGTCACCGGCGCCACCCGGGCCCAGGCGCTGCAGCGCGCCGCCCGGGCGCTGGCCGAGTTCCAGGTCGAGGGCATGGCCACCGCCATCCCCTTCCACCGCGCGGTGGTCACCGACCCGGCCTTCGCCCCCGAGGTCAACGGGCGGCCCGCCGACCCCTTCACCGTCCACACCCGGTGGATCGAGACCGAGTTCGTCAACGACATCAAGCCATTCGCCGCGCCCGGCGCGGACACCGAGGACGACGAGCCCGGCCGCGAGACGGTGGTCGTCGAGGTCGGCGGCAAGCGCCTGGAGGTCTCCCTGCCCGCCTCGCTGGGTATGTCCCTGGCCCGCACCGCCGCGGCCGGCGGCGCC
>NZ_JBXUOY010000599.1:0-430 GCF_057196705.1 Streptomyces sp. ATLC9
GGCCGAGGCCGTTCTGGGCGCGGGCCCGCACGGCCCGGTCACCGCCGATCTCGCGGCCGGCCTCGGCCCCTTCCTGGTCTCCGGTCCGGCCGGCTCCGGCAAGACCGAGCTGCTGCGCTCGGCGGCCGCCTCGCTGGCCGCCGGGGAGCGGCCGGACCGGCTGGTCCTGGTCCTGGTCGACGGGGACGGCGACGGGCTGCGGGCCTGCGGCGATCTGCCGCACGCCTCGACGTACCTGGCCGCGGGGGACCCGGTGCGGATGCGGGAGTTCGCCCAGGCCCTGGGCGGCGAGCTGAAGCGCCGCGCGGAACTGCTCGGCGACCGCCCGTACGAGGCGTACGCGGCGGAGGCACCGCCCGCGCGGCACCATGCCCCCGGCGGCCCTGCCGGTTCCGCCACCGGCCCCGCCGCCCGGGTGGTCGCCCAGCGC
>NZ_JBXUOY010000600.1:0-427 GCF_057196705.1 Streptomyces sp. ATLC9
CCCCTCCCCCGGCCCCGGGCGGGGCGGCCGGGGCGGCCGGGGCGGCCGGTGATGCGCCCGTCAGCGAACTCCTGGCCCGGATGCGGGACCTGTACCGGCGGGCCGGGGCGGCCGGCGAGGCGCACGGCCCCGTGGAACGGGAGGTGGCCGAGCGGCGCGGGAAGGTCGACCGGCTCCAGCGCGAACTGGCCGGCACCCGCGTACGGCTGGCCGAGGCCCGCGACCGGGCCGGACGGCTGGCCCGGCAGCACTACCGGGGCTCCTCCGGGGTGCTGCCGCCCTCCCTGCGGCTGCTGTTCGGCCGCGACGAGCGGGAGGTGCGGACGGTGCTGGAGCACGGGCGGGCGGTGGAGCGGGTGCTGGGCGACCGGGCCGCCGCGGCGGCCCGGCTGGCGGCCGAGGAGCGGCGGCTGGACCGGCTCGCGAC
>NZ_JBXUOY010000601.1:0-426 GCF_057196705.1 Streptomyces sp. ATLC9
GGCCACCGCACGATCTTCGTTTGTCCACACACCAACCGATGATCACGCGGTGGCCGTACCCGTTTCCAGCCGGGTCCGCAGCAAGATCGCAAAGTCAGACTGGAGTATTAGAGCTTGTCTCATGTGGTGAGTTGGGCGAGTTTCTTGTGGCAGGTCAGGGTGACCGCGAGGCCGAGGAAGGCCAGGAAGTGGCTGCCCTTGCGCTCGTACCGGACGGTGAGGCGCCGGTAGCCGAAGAGCCAGGAGATCGACCGCTCGATCTTCCAGCGGTGCCGCCCGAGCCGTTCGCCGGACTCGATGCCGGGCCGGGCGATGCGCGGGACGATGCCCCGCTCGCGGAGCCAGGCCAGGTGCTCGGCGGAGTGGTAGGCCTTGTCGGCGCGGAGTCTGCCGGGGCGGCGTCGGCGCGGGCCGCGCCGGGAGCGG
>NZ_JBXUOY010000602.1:0-423 GCF_057196705.1 Streptomyces sp. ATLC9
GGGCGGGCCACCGGCCGTCCCGGTCGCCGTCCAGGCCGTCGTTCCACAGCAGCCACAGCGCCTCCTCGGCCGTGGCGCCGCCGGCCAGTGCCTCGCGCGCCCTGCGCAGCAGCAGCCCCAGCTCGCGTGCGCCGCGCGCGTACGACGGGTCGTGCGCGACCAGCCGTTCGGGCTCGGACAGCGCCTCGGCCAGCAGCTCGTCGGAGGGACGGGGCACGGTGCGGCCGGCGGCGCGTTCCTCCTCGCGCAGAGCCCGGCCCAGACGGCGCAGGTCGGCGCCGTCCATGCCGCCCAGCGGGGAGGCCAGCAGGGTGAGCGCGGTCTCCACCCCGATCCAGGGCCCGTCCGCGCCGCCGTCCTCCCCTCCCCGGTCCGCTCCGGGGCCGCCTCCGCCCCGCCCCGGCCCGCCGGCCCGGTCCGCTC
>NZ_JBXUOY010000603.1:0-423 GCF_057196705.1 Streptomyces sp. ATLC9
GCCGGCCCCCCCGCCGCCCCCCCCCCCCCCCCCCCCCCCCCCCCCCCCCCCCCCCCCCGGGCCGTCCTGGGTAGGACCGGATAGCCCGATGCGCACCCAACCGGCCCGCGGGAGGCCCCCTATGCTCTGGGAAGTGCTCGGCTCGGCCATCGTCGGTCTCGCCGTCGCCCTCGTCGCCGGCCGCCGTTTCGCGGACCGCTTCCGGAACCGGTCCCTGGTACTGGTCACCGGGCCCGCGGCCGCCTTCGGCGGCGGCGTGATCACACGCGTGGTACTGGGTCCGGGATACGCGCTTCCCACTCTCGTGGTCGCCGCCCTGGTCTCGGCGGCCCTGTTGTCCCTGCTGGTCCGCCCGCGCCACCGCGGCGGTCCGGCGGCCGGACGGCCGCGCGTGGGCGCGGCCTGAGGCGGCGCGGCCCGGGG
>NZ_JBXUOY010000604.1:0-421 GCF_057196705.1 Streptomyces sp. ATLC9
AAACCGCAGGTCAGCCCGACGATACGAGCCCGGGAAAACCGTGAAACGTATCGAGACCCTCACCGAACATGCCCGCTTGAAACGGCTCAGAGGTTAAACGCCAAGCTGAGAAGCCGTTGCTCTATCGATCGTGGTGAGCATTGGTTCGAGGACGGGGACTCGGCTGGGTGATCTTCGGCCGGTGGGGGCATGAAGACAGGGCCTCCTGTCCAGCTCGGGATTGCTGAAGTCCTTCGAGCGCCAGGAGGCCCTGTGTCGCAGTCTTCCGTCCGGATGGTCGGCGAGTCCAACTCGGTTGCCCCGTCGTGTGACTGAGCTCTTTCCAACCTGTTCGGCTGGAGGGGCAGTTGGGGTGACAGACAGGTGAAGCCCCTGGTAGATGGGTTTTCGACCAAGAAATCCGTCTCCACCAGAGGCTTCG
>NZ_JBXUOY010000605.1:0-418 GCF_057196705.1 Streptomyces sp. ATLC9
CGCCCGCACACCGGCGGTGGCGGACTCCGCCGGGGCGGGCCAGGCTCTGGCGGCGCTCGCGGCCGTCGAGGAGCTGCTGGAGCTGTGGAGCACGGAGGCCGCCGCGCCGCCGGTGCTGCGCGCGGGCGGCCTGGGCGTACGGGACCTCAAGCGCACCGCCGTCGCCCTCGACGTGTCCGAGCCCGTCGCCGCCTTCTGGATCGAGCTGGCCCACGCCGCCGGGCTGCTGGCCTCCGACGGCGAGGAGGGCGAGCGGTACGCGCCCACCCCCGCCTACGACGCGTGGCTGGAGGAGCCGCCCGAGCGGCGCTGGACGCGTCTGGCCCGCGCCTGGCTGGCGGCCACCCGCCTGGCCGGACTGGTCGGCGGGCGCGACGCCCGCAGCCGGGCGCTCGGCGCGCTCGGCCCCGGCCTGGAC
>NZ_JBXUOY010000606.1:0-418 GCF_057196705.1 Streptomyces sp. ATLC9
GGATCCAGCAGCGCGAAGGCGCCCAGCAGCGCGCCCAGCGCCGCGGCGGTGGCGAGCCAGTGCGGCGCGCGGGCGCGGGTGTGGGCGGGTACGGCGGAGGAAGGCGCGAGGAGTGAGGGCGCCCGGTCCGCCGCGGTGGCACCGGCCGGGCCGGGCTGGGGCGGGACGTACGACGGGGAGACGGCGGAGGGGGGCGAAGCGGAGGGCGCGGAGTCTGCCGGAAGCTGCACGAGGGACGGCTCCTGTGGGGTGCGGGCGGCCGGGGGTGCCCAGCATCGTGCCATACGTCACACCGCGCGGGAACGGCCGGGTCGCACTTCGCCGCCCGGTCTTCCCTCCCGCTCTCGCCAGGCCCTCCGCGTGGGGCCGCGCGCGGGCGCCCCGCGCGGGGGGCCGGGGGGGCGGGGCGGCGCGCGGG
>NZ_JBXUOY010000607.1:0-417 GCF_057196705.1 Streptomyces sp. ATLC9
CTAGTTGAGCAGACTTCCCTGCAGTTCGGCGCGGAGGTCCGGCGTCAGCACCGTACCCGCCCGGTCCACCAGCAGGGCCATCTCGTACCCGACCAGACCGATGTCCGCCTCCGGATGCGCCAGCACCGCCAGAGAGGAACCGTCGGAGACCGACATGATGAACAGGAACCCCCGCTCCATCTCCACCACCGTCTGATTCACCGCACCCCCCTCGAAAATGCGCGACGCACCGGCGGTCAGCGAGGTCAGCCCCGACGCGACCGCCGCCAACTGATCGGCACGATCCCGCGGGAACCCCTCGGACATGGCCAGAAGGAGGCCGTCGGCGGAGACCACCACCGTGTGCGACACCCCCGGGGTGTTGCTCACGAAGTTGGTGATCAACCAGTTCAGGTTCTGCGCCGCCTGGCTCATCGG
>NZ_JBXUOY010000608.1:0-414 GCF_057196705.1 Streptomyces sp. ATLC9
CCGTCACGGCCGCCGCCGTCTGGGCGGTGGTCGGCGGTACGACGCTGGCGCGCGAGGCCCGCGAGGTCGCCGCCGCGCTGGAGGCGGGCGACCTGGAGGCGGCCCGCGCCCGGCTGCCGCACCTGTGCGGACGCGATCCGCAGGCACTGGACGCCGACGGCATCGCCCGGGCGGTGGTGGAGTCCGTCGCCGAGAACACCTCCGACGCCGTGGTGGGCGCCCTGGTATGGGGCGCGGCCGCCGGTGTGCCGGGGCTGGCGGGCTTCCGCGCCGTCAACACCCTGGACGCGATGGTCGGCCACCGCTCGCCGCGCCACCTGCGCTTCGGCTGGGCCTCGGCGCGGCTGGACGACGCGGCGGGCTGGCCCGGAGCCCGGCTGACCGCACTGCTGGCCGCGCTGGCCGGCCCCGATC
>NZ_JBXUOY010000609.1:0-413 GCF_057196705.1 Streptomyces sp. ATLC9
GCCCGCCGCGGAGCGCGAGCAGGCCCGCGACGGCGGTGACCGCCAGGGCCGGTCCGCCGTGGGCGCAGGCGAGCAGCGCGAGCGCGGTCGGCGGACCAGGGCGCGCCCGGACGTCTCCGGTGGTCACCGGCGCCCCCGTGCCGCGGCCGCGCCGCGCGGTGAGCCGTACCCGCCGGGCACGGCGGGCACGTTGGATACGGGCCCGCCGTCGCCCCCGTCCGCCCTGCCGATCACGGTGTGCATGCGGCATCGGTGCCCCCGCCGCCGCCCGCTCACACGGTGCACTCCGGCATCCGGCGGACACCAACGGCACCCGAACCGCCCTTCCGCGCCGGGGGGGGGGGGGGGGGGGGGCGGGGCGGGGGGGGCCCGGGCCCGGCCGCGCGTCCCCGGGGGCCGGGCGCGGCCGGGCC
>NZ_JBXUOY010000610.1:0-409 GCF_057196705.1 Streptomyces sp. ATLC9
GCTCGTGGCCGCCGGGCAGGTCTGGGGCGAGGGCACCGCCGCCCTGGCCCGCGGCGAGGTGCCGGTCCGGGTCGAGGGCGGCGAGGTGACCGGGCTGCCCGGCGCCCTGGCGCTGGTCGGCCTCGCCGCGCTGGTCGCCGTCTTCGCCGTGCGCCGCACCGGCCGCACGCTGGTCGCCGTGCTGCTGTCCCTGTGCGGTGCGGGCACCGTCGCCGCCGCCCTCCTGGGGGCGGGCGACCGGAGCGCGCTGGAGGCGAAGGCGGCCGAGGCCAGCGGGCTGGCCCGGGGCTCGGTCGAGGCCGTCTCCTTCGGCCCCTGGCCCTACGTCGCCGCACTGGGAGGCGCGGCCCTGCTGGCCGCCGGGCTGCTGGCCCTGCGCCACGGGGGCCGCTGGCCCGCGATGTCGGGC
>NZ_JBXUOY010000611.1:0-401 GCF_057196705.1 Streptomyces sp. ATLC9
TGTGGTGGGCTGGTTTTTGTTTTTTAGAGACAGGGGCAGGGGCCGTACGGCCGTGGGCGCGGCGGCGCCCCGGCGCGGCAGACCCGCGGCCCGGCGTCCCAGCGGGCGCGAGCGCCACGACGAGAAGATCACGGTCTATGTCTCCGCCGAGGAGCTGATGGACCTCGAACACGCCCGGCTGGTGCTCCGCGGCGAGCACGGCCTGGCCGTGGACCGCGGCCGGATCGTCCGCGAGGCGGTCGCCGTGGTCCTCGCGGACCTGGAGGCACGCGGCGACGCGAGCATCCTGGTGCGCCGCCTGCGCGGTCGCTGATCCGCGGGGCGGTAGCCTGCCCCGCGATGCCGACCGCCGACGACCCCGCGCCGAACCCCCGGCGCTCCCGCCGCCCGCTGGGCCGGGG
>NZ_JBXUOY010000612.1:0-398 GCF_057196705.1 Streptomyces sp. ATLC9
GCTGGCGCGCGCTGCAGCATGTGACGGTCAGCCCCAGCCGGATCGGAGCCATCGCCCAGGCCGCCCTCGTCCTCAACAATGCATGGCACGAAAGGGGCTGAGAAAACCTCAATATGCCTGTCGTAGTTCAGCGCGGCCAGGTCTTGACCGCGATTCCGGCAAGGACGGTCTGCCGGAGCCGGACGCTCTCCGGGGTCCACTCGTTCTTCTCGCCGACCTTTCTGGTCAGCTCGAAGCCCGACACCTTGAAGACCTCGACTTTCTCGGCGAACGACTTGTTCCCGATCTTAGCCTCGAAGTTTCGTGACGGTCCGCCGACGGAGTCGGTGGACCGTTTTCGTGCCGTGGGCTGAGGCTGGGCAGGCCGACGGCCCGGCTGTCGCGTCGGGTGGGCGCCG
>NZ_JBXUOY010000613.1:0-397 GCF_057196705.1 Streptomyces sp. ATLC9
GCGCGGCGCCGCCGCGGCCACCGCGGCGCTGTGCGCCGGGGGCGCGCTGCTGGCCGGGGGCGCTCTGCTCTGGCATGCGGTCACCGCCCGGCAGTCCGCCTTCCCGGCACCGGTGCCGACGGCACCGAGCACGTCCGGGCTGGCCGCTGTCCTGCTGCTCGCCCTGGCCCTGACGCCCAACGCGGCCGTCTGGGGCGCGGCGTACGGCCTCGGCCCCGGGTTCACGCTCGGAGGAGGCAGCGCCGTACGGCCCGCGGCCGTGACCGGCCTGCCGCCGCTGCCGGACTTCCCGCTGCTGGCCGCCGTACCGGCCGAGGGGCCGGGCACCCTCGCGACCTGGGCCGTGGCGCTTCCGGTCCCGCTGGCGGGCGGACTGCTCGCCGCGTGGTGCGTGGCG
>NZ_JBXUOY010000614.1:0-395 GCF_057196705.1 Streptomyces sp. ATLC9
GTCCGGATGGTGACCGGGGTGGTGATGACCGAGCGGGGCGTGGGCAAGTGGCTGCGCCGGCATGGCTTCGCCCCGCAGCGCCCGGCCCGCCGCGCCTACCAGCAGCAGGAGGACAAGGTGCGCGCGTGGCTGGAGGAGGAGTACCCGGCCATCGCCGCCCGCGCGAGGGCGGAGAAGGCGGTGGTGGCCGTGGCGGTCGTGACGTCGGCCTCGTGCCAGCTGTCGGGCTTCTTGAACGTGAGGACGCCGCCATGCCGGCGAGGGCGTCCGCCCCGGGGACCCGACCGGGCGGGGCCGGGGTCACGGAGCATGACCCGGTCCGAGCGCAGGCGCCCGACCAGCACGACGGGTAGGTCAGCGAGGGCGTGGGTCAAGTAGGCGATGTCGTAGCCGGA
>NZ_JBXUOY010000615.1:0-395 GCF_057196705.1 Streptomyces sp. ATLC9
GGGACGCCCTCACGGGCGGCGAGTGTCAGCGCGGCGCGCGCGGCCACCGCCGAGACGGTCACCGCGACCGCGCCCCACGCCCAGCCGGCGGCGTACGCCCCGGCCACCGCCGCCACCTGGGCGAGCAGCACCAGCAGCAGGGTGACCACCCCGAACGGGCCGATGTCGGAGCGCTTCATCACCTCCAGCGCGCCCTCGGCCCGGCGGCCGCTGCCCAGGCCGTCGGCGACGTCCGCGAGCCCGTCCAGGTGCAGACCGCGCGTCAGCACGGCGGGCACCGCGACGGTGGCGACCGCCGCGAGCAGCGGTGAGGCGCCCAGCAGCAGCGCGACGCCCCCGGCGGCGGCCGCGCACAGCCCGGCCACCAGGCCCACCAGCGGGGCGCACACCATGCC
>NZ_JBXUOY010000616.1:0-391 GCF_057196705.1 Streptomyces sp. ATLC9
AAACAACGACCGGCCACCCACCACCCCCGCCACGAACAGCGGAGTACACCGGGACCGGCACCGAAGACCCAGCCTCCACGGCCGTGCCCTCAGACACCCAACAGCGCACCCAGCCCCCGGCCCGTGCCCCGGACCGCGTTCCACACCCCCACCAAGGGGGGCAGTACTGACGATCCCGGCCACCACCGGGAACTGACTAGTCAACGTTCCACCCATGAGCAACCAGCACCGGACGCACGCCGGTGTACTGGCCCCCAGACCACCAGCCCCCACACGGGGCACCGGCAGCCGAGAAGCGCTCCTTAGAAAGGAGGTGATCCAGCCGCACCTTCCGGTACGGCTACCTTGTTACGACTTCGTCCCAATCGCCAGTCCCACCTTCGACGATTCC
>NZ_JBXUOY010000617.1:0-390 GCF_057196705.1 Streptomyces sp. ATLC9
CGTGCCACGATCAGCGGGGCCGCGGTGGGCGAGGAGGTCGGGTAGGGGCCGTGCCAGCCGGCGCTGACCTGTCCCTGGGGGCAGGTGACCTGCTGCTTGTCGTAGTCGATGCGGAAGTCGTCTCGGGCGAAGCCCTCATTGTGGCGGTGCTGGCGGGTGGGGTTGCTCTTCAGCGGACCAAAGACGGTGACCTGGTGTTCACGGGCAGCCTGTTCCAGGTGGGGCAGGGAGGTGTAGCCGGCGTCGACCAGGTGCTCGGCGGGCAGCAGTCCGCGACGAGCCAGGCGGGTGTGGATGCCGGGCAGGACCTGGCTGTCGTGGGTGGTGGCCGCGGTGGTGGCGACATCCGTGATCACGTTGGGGGCGTCGGGGGCACAGGTCTCGGTCAGA
>NZ_JBXUOY010000618.1:0-387 GCF_057196705.1 Streptomyces sp. ATLC9
GGCCACCGCACGATCTTCGTTTGTCCACACACCAACCGATGATCACGCGGTGGCCGTACCCGTTTCCAGCCGGGTCCGCAGCAAGATCGCAAAGTCAGACTGGAGTACTAGGTGGCCCTGGTGGAGAAGACGGAATCCGAGTGGCAACCGCAGGTCAGGGCACAAGCGCGCGAACAAGCGGTGACCTCCAGCGGCATGATGGTGCGCGTCATCGCGCACTTCGGATTCAGCGCCTGCGGGTCCTCCGACGACGGCCGTGAGCGCACCATCCCCACCCAGGGGCGCGTCGTTCAGGTGATGTGTCCTGGTTGATCACGTGATGCCGAGGGTGGTCAGCGGACGGTTGGCGTCGCGGGTGTGGTGGCGGAGTCCAGCAGCAATGTTCGT
>NZ_JBXUOY010000619.1:0-380 GCF_057196705.1 Streptomyces sp. ATLC9
GAACGACACACCGTCCACCGCCCGCACCGCACCCACCTTCCGCTTGAACACGACCCCCCGCGTCAACGGAAAGTGCTTCACCAGATCCCGCACCTCCAGAATCGGCTCACCGCTCCCGGCGGGCCGCTCGGCGGTGGAGACGGCCGGGGCGGAGGAAGCGCTGTCCACCACGGCCTCGTCGGTCTTCCTGATCTCAGCCATGGATGGTCTCCTTCCAGAAGTGGCAGGCGCTGGCCCGGCCGGTCAGCTCCGCGCCGTCCGGCTCGGTGACCTGGTGCAGGGGGGGTGTGTCGGTGCGGCACACCTCCTGGGCCCTGGGACAGCGCGGATTGAACGCGCACCCGGCGGGAACGCTCGTCAGACTCGGCGGCAGCCCCTGA
>NZ_JBXUOY010000620.1:0-375 GCF_057196705.1 Streptomyces sp. ATLC9
GACCTCGGCAGCCTTCCGGCGTGCCTTGGCCCGGTTGGTGCCGTCGCCCTTGGCCTTGCGGGCCAGCTGCCGCTGGGCCTGGGCGAGGCGGGTACGGTCGCGCCGCTCGTGGCGGGGGTTGGCGATCTTCTCTCCGGTCGAGAGGGTCAGCAGGTGGTCGAGCCCGACATCGATGCCGACGGCCGCGCTGGTGGCGGGAAGCGGCTTGACGGACGGGTCCTCGCACAGCAGGGACACGAACCAGCGTCCGGCCGCGTCCTGGGAGACGGTCACCGTGGACGGCGACGCACCCTCCGGGAGGGGACGGGACCACACGATGTCGAGCGGTTCCGCCATCTTCGCCAGGGTGAGGCTGCCGTCGCGGAACCGGAACGC
>NZ_JBXUOY010000621.1:0-375 GCF_057196705.1 Streptomyces sp. ATLC9
CAAGACCACCACCACGGTGGCGATGGATTTCGGCCGTATCACGCTGGACCAGGACCTGATCCTGTACCTGTTCGGCACGCCGGGCCAGGACCGGTTCTGGTTCATGTGGGACGACCTGGTGCGCGGCGCGATCGGCGCGGTGGTGCTGGTGGACACCCGCCGGCTGGCGGACTGTTTCCCGGCGGTGGACTACTTCGAGAACTCGGGTCTGCCGTTCGTGATCGCGCTGAACGGGTTCGACGGGCACCAGCCGTACACGCCGGACGAGGTGCGCGAGGCGTTGCAGATCGGTCCGGACGCGCCGATCATCACCACCGACGCGCGGCACCGCGCGGATGCGAAGAGCGCGCTGATCACCCTGGTCGAACACGCCCT
>NZ_JBXUOY010000622.1:0-332 GCF_057196705.1 Streptomyces sp. ATLC9
GTCACGCGTGACGTACCACACCCGAGAGGAGGCCCGGCGGGACGTTATTCGGTATATCGAGTTCTGGTACAATCGCAGGCGTCTTCACTCGGCGATCGGTTATCGTCCGCCTCAAGAAGCGCACGCCGAGCATGAACGACTCCGCCTCGCCGCATGAAATAACCGGCTGAATGACGTTTTCTCAGCGAAATGATCTACGCAAAGCGGCGTGAACCGCTCCATGCGTGAGCAGGCCGGGCAATCCCTGCCCCGGCCGTGGGCAGACGTAAAGCCCCTGGTAGGACAGGTCTCACCACAAGATCATGTCCGCAACCACCAGAGGCTTCACGTTG
>NZ_JBXUOY010000623.1:0-329 GCF_057196705.1 Streptomyces sp. ATLC9
GCTCCGCCGCCTGGGGCAGCGGGTGAACCGCAAGCGCATCGCCCGCGTCATGCGCGAGCGCGACATTCGCGGCGCCGGCCGCCGCAAGCACCGCTCACTGACCCGGCCGGATACGAAGGCGAAGCCGGCCCCGGACCTCATCGGCCGCGACTTCCATGCCGAGCGCCCCGTGACCAAGCCGGTCGGCGACATCACCTACCTGCCCACCGCTGAGGGCTGGCTCTACCTCGCCCGCTGGCTGGACCTGGCCACCCGCGAGGTCGTCGGCTACGCCATGGCCGACCACCACCGCGCCGAGCTCGTCGTCGACGCTCTCGACATGGCCCACG
>NZ_JBXUOY010000624.1:0-327 GCF_057196705.1 Streptomyces sp. ATLC9
GTCCTACCAGGGGCTTTACGTCTGCCCGCCACCGGGGCAGGGCTGCCCGAATCGTCCGGACACCAGAGCCTCATCCGGCTTCGCGTAGATCATTTCGCTGAGAAAACCTCATTGATCCGAAACGGTTGGGGTTCTGAGTCGTTGATCGGTGTGTGAGTGACGTTTTCTCAGCGGTGATCACTTCCAGATTCCGTTGAGGACGAGAGCGGCGCGGGCGATGTCGCCGATCCGGCTCGGGCTGAGAGTGATGTGTTGGAGGGTGCGCCAGCGCTGCTTGAGTTCGGCGGCAGCGCGTTCCCCGAGCGCACGAATGCCTCTGATCAGGCT
>NZ_JBXUOY010000625.1:0-324 GCF_057196705.1 Streptomyces sp. ATLC9
GTGCTGGGGGCGGTGGGAGACCCTGTCCACCGGTCAGCAGGCAGTGAACCGGTCCCACGCGAAGATCCGCGCACTCGTCGAGCAGGCCATGGCCACCCTCAAGTCCTGGCGACTCCTTCGCAAGATCCGATGCTCGACCACCCGGATCACCAGCCTCATCCAAGCCGTCCTCACCCTGCATTTGGCCAGCTCAGGCCGATGATGGAAAAGCCTCAAGCACACGAAGCCTCTGGTGGAGACGGATTTCTTGGTCGAAAACCCATCTACCAGGGGCTTCACCTGTCTGTCACCCCAACTGCCCCTCCAGCCGAACAGGTTGGAAAG
>NZ_JBXUOY010000626.1:0-323 GCF_057196705.1 Streptomyces sp. ATLC9
GAGGCCTACGGGCAGGACCCCCAGCTTCGCGCCGCCCTCGAGGCACGCGGAACCGGCTACGTGATGGCCGTCGCCTGCTCGACGCGGGTACGGATCAACCGCGGCCGCACCCCCGTCCGCGCGGACACCGTCGCCAAACGGCTGCCCGCCACCGCCTGGCAGCGGCAAAGCGCCGGCCGTGGTGCGAAGGGCGAGCGCTACTACGACTGGGCCTGGACCCACATCGGCACTGACGGCCACCGCCACCTGCTCATCCGCCGCAACCGCACCACCGGCGAACTCGCCTTCTACCTGTGCTGGTCACCCGCCGCGGTCACCTTTGC
>NZ_JBXUOY010000627.1:0-313 GCF_057196705.1 Streptomyces sp. ATLC9
GGCTCGCGGCCGACAATCCCGCCGCCTACGAGCCCGACCTCGCACGCTCGCTGTCCAACCTCGGCATCCGGCTGTCGGAGGCCGGGCGCCGGGCCGAGGCCCTGACCGCCACCGAAGAGGCGGTGGAGATCTACCACCGGCTCGCGGCCGACAATCCCGCCGCCTACGAGCCCGACCTCGCACGCTCGCTGTCCAACCTCGGCATCCGGCTGTCGGAGGCCGGGCGCCGGGCCGAGGCCCTGACCGCCACCGAAGAGGCGGTGGAGATCCGGCGCAGGCTCGCGGCCGACAATCCCGCCGCCTACGAGCCCGA
>NZ_JBXUOY010000628.1:0-313 GCF_057196705.1 Streptomyces sp. ATLC9
TCAGGAAGGAGTTTTCCTGCTCAAGTTCTCGGTTCCGGCGTCGCAGTTCCTTCAGCTCGGCACGCTCGTCTACCGGCAGCGGTCCGTCCGGCTGTCCATGTTCGCGCTCGTACTGGCGCACCCAGGTGCGGAGCGTCTCGGGGTTCATGCCGATTTCCCGGGCCACATGGGCGATGGGCTTGCTGGATTTCAACGTCAGATGAACCGCTTCTTCACGGAACTCCGGCGAGTACGGACTCGAACGTGTCACTTGATTCTTCCCTCGATTCCTTACAGGACAACCCTATTGGGTCCCTGTCCGGGATCTTCGGGG
>NZ_JBXUOY010000629.1:0-311 GCF_057196705.1 Streptomyces sp. ATLC9
CGTGGTCCCGATGCCGAACCCGGCCGCGAGCTGGGCATACGGGTGGCCGTTGCGGAGGTGGGCAAGAGTGAGCAGGGCCTGACGGCCGGCACTCAGGCGCCGCCAACGGGTACCGAGCTCTTGGCGGCGCTGACGGAGTTTGGCGGACAGGAAGCGCAGGGCAGAACTGGACACGTCGACGCCCGACGGGTAGACAAGCACACGAAGCCTCTGGTGGAGACGGATTTCTTGGTCGAAAACCCATCTACCAGGGGCTTCACCTGTCTGTCACCCCAACTGCCCCTCCAGCCGAACAGGTTGGAAAGAGCTCA
>NZ_JBXUOY010000630.1:0-308 GCF_057196705.1 Streptomyces sp. ATLC9
GTTGTTGAGGGTTACTGACGGGCTGCCGACAGGCGGCCGTCGAAGGTGATGTCGAAGGCGTTCAGGGCGGTCTTCCAGCGCATGGTCCAGCGGGCCTGGCCCTTGCCGGTCGTCAGACCTTTCGCGGACAGGGAGATCACCATCTCGTCCACGCCGGTCAGGCGCTTCTGCCGCTTCTTGACGATCTTCGGCTCGAAGCTGCCCTCGCGGTCGCGGGGCACGGCTATCTCCACCGGGCCGACGTCCGTCAGCACGGTCTTGGCCCGGGTGCCGTTGCGGCTGTTGCCGCCGTTCTTCCCGGCCGGGTC
>NZ_JBXUOY010000631.1:0-295 GCF_057196705.1 Streptomyces sp. ATLC9
AGGCTCGCGGCCGACAATCCCGCCGCCTACGAGCCCGATCTCGCAGGCTCGCTGTCCAACCTCGGCAGCCATCTGTCGGAGGCCGGGCGCCGGGCCGAGGCCCTGACCGCCGAACAAGAGGCGGTGGAGATCCGGCGCAGGCTCGCGGCCGACAATCCCGCCGCCTACGAGCCCGACCTCGCACGCTCGCTGTCCAACCTCGGCATCTGGCTGTCGGAGGCCGGGCGCCGGGCCGAGGCCCTGACCGCCACCGAAGAGGCGGTGGAGATCCGGCGCAGGCTCGCGGCCGACAATC
>NZ_JBXUOY010000632.1:0-281 GCF_057196705.1 Streptomyces sp. ATLC9
CAGTGCACGCAGCCGCGTTCGCGGAACCAGCGCAGCACCAGTACGGCCTGGCGGAACGGGCCCAGCGCCCGGCTGCCGCGCGGAGTGCCGATGCGCCGCCGGTGCGCGGCCAGGAGACGGGACAGGTGGTCCACGACGTGGCGGGGAACGTCGAGCGTGGCAACATAGGTGACCAACGTGAAGCCTCTGGTGGTTGCGGACATGATCTTGTGGTGAGACCTGTCCTACCAGGGGCTTTACGTCTGCCCACGGCCGGGGCAGGGATTGCCCGGCCTGCTCAC
>NZ_JBXUOY010000633.1:0-279 GCF_057196705.1 Streptomyces sp. ATLC9
GGTGTCGGGTGTGGGTGGAGCCGACGGTCCGATCCGGTAGTAGGTGAGTGATGGGGTGACGCAGGAAGGTAGTCCAGCCCGGGCGGTGGTTGTCCCGGGGTAAGGGTGTAGGGCGCCAGGCAGGTAAATCCGTCTGGCATGAGTGCCTGAGACCTGATGCCGAGCCGATGATGGTGAAGTGGATGATCCTATGCTGTCGAGAAAAGCCTCTAGCGAGTTGCATGGCGGCCCGTACCCTAAACCGACTCAGGTGGTCTGGTAGAGAATACCGAGGCGTTC
>NZ_JBXUOY010000634.1:0-277 GCF_057196705.1 Streptomyces sp. ATLC9
GAACGTTGACTAGTCGGCCGGGATTTTCCGGCGTAAGACACCAGTACTGCCTCTCCTGGCGATGTCGGGACGGGGTGTGGACCGTGGTCTTGCGTGGGGGTCCGGGTCGGGCGCGCTGTTGGGTGTCTGAGGGCACGGCCGTGAAGGCTGGGTCTTCGGTGCCGGTCCCGGTGTACTCACTCGTGTGCGGGTGGGGTGGTGGGTGGCCGGTCGTTGTTTGAGAACTGCACAGTGGACGCGAGCATCTATAGGCCAAGTTTTTAAGGGCGCACGGTGG
>NZ_JBXUOY010000635.1:0-274 GCF_057196705.1 Streptomyces sp. ATLC9
GTGGGAGGGAATCGTCGAAGGTGGGACTGGCGATTGGGACGAAGTCGTAACAAGGTAGCCGTACCGGAAGGTGCGGCTGGATCACCTCCTTTCTAAGGAGCACTTCTCGGCTGCCGGTGCCCCGTGTGGGGGCTGGTGGTCCAGGGGCCAGTACACCGGCGCACGTCCGGTGCTGGTTGCTCATGGGTGGAACGTTGACTAGTCGGCCGGGATTTTCCGGCGTAAGACACCAGTACTGCCTCTCCTGGCGATGTCGGGACGGGGTGTGGACCGT
>NZ_JBXUOY010000636.1:0-267 GCF_057196705.1 Streptomyces sp. ATLC9
GGAATCGTCGAAGGTGGGACTGGCGATTGGGACGAAGTCGTAACAAGGTAGCCGTACCGGAAGGTGCGGCTGGATCACCTCCTTTCTAAGGAGCGCTTCTCGGCTGCCGGTACCCCGTGTGGGGGCTGGTGGTCTGGGGGCCAGTACACCGGCGTGCGTCCGGTGCTGGTTGCTCATGGGTGGAACGTTGACTAGTCGGCCGGGATTTTCCGGCGTAAGACACCAGTACTGCCTCTCCTGGCGATGTCGGGACGGGGTGTGGACCGT
>NZ_JBXUOY010000637.1:0-266 GCF_057196705.1 Streptomyces sp. ATLC9
CGCCCGCTGGCTGGACCTGGCCACCCGCGAGGTCGTCGGCTACGCCATGGCCGACCACCACCGCGCCGAGCTCGTCGTCGACGCTCTCGACATGGCCCACGGCCGCAGCGGACTGGAGCCCGGCCGCGTGATCCACAGCGATCGCGGCAGCGAATACACATCAGCACAATTCCGAGACCGAATAGAGGAGTTGGGGCTGCGGCAGAGCTGCGGACGCACCGGATCCTGTTTCGACAACGCCGCCGCGGAGAGCTTCTGGGCCCTGC
>NZ_JBXUOY010000638.1:0-264 GCF_057196705.1 Streptomyces sp. ATLC9
CTGCGACGGGTTCTTCTTCAAGGGCCGGCACATCGCGGTGGTCGGCGGCGGCGACACCGCCATGGAGGAGGCCACCTTCCTGTCCCGCTTCGCCGAGAGGGTCACCATCGTTCACCGCCGCGACACCCTGCGGGCCTCCAAGGCCATGCAGGAGCGGGCCTTCGCCGACGACAAGATCGAGTTCGTGTGGAACAGCGAGGTCGCCGAGCTGCACGAGGACGGCGGCAAGCTGTCCGGGCTGACCCTGCGCGACACCACCACCGG
>NZ_JBXUOY010000639.1:0-261 GCF_057196705.1 Streptomyces sp. ATLC9
CGGTGCCGTCCTTGAGCGTCTCGATCCGGCGGATGTCCAGCCGCACCGAGGCGTAGAACTTCAGCGCCCGCCCACCGGTGGTCGTCTCCGGCGACCCGAACATCACCCCGACCTTCTCGCGGAGCTGGTTGATGAAGATCGCGGTGGTCTTGGACTGGCTGAGCGCACCGGTGATCTTGCGCAGCGCCTGGCTCATCAGCCGCGCCTGCAGACCCACATGGGAGTCGCCCATCTCGCCCTCGATCTCCGCGCGCGGCACCA
>NZ_JBXUOY010000640.1:0-261 GCF_057196705.1 Streptomyces sp. ATLC9
TGGTGCCGCGCGCGGAGATCGAGGGCGAGATGGGCGACTCCCATGTGGGTCTGCAGGCGCGGCTGATGAGCCAGGCGCTGCGCAAGATCACCGGTGCGCTCAGCCAGTCCAGGACCACCACGGTCTTCATCAACCAGCTCCGCGAGAAGATCGGGGTGATGTTCGGGTCGCCGGAGACGACCACCGGTGGGCGGGCGCTGAAGTTCTACGCCTCGGTGCGGCTGGACATCCGCCGGATCGAGACGCTCAAGGACGGCACCG
>NZ_JBXUOY010000641.1:0-259 GCF_057196705.1 Streptomyces sp. ATLC9
GCGGCTCGCGAACATGGCATCGTCGATGCCCTCGCCGAGGCCGGCATCGCATGCTGGGCCGACAAGGGCTACCGGGGTGCCGGCGGAACAGTCCGCACCCCGTGCTGGGGGGCGGTGGGTGAGGGGCCTCGCGTTTTCCGGACAGGTGATTCAGCCGGTTATTTCATGCGGCGAGGCGGAGTCGTTCATGCTCGGCGTGCGCTTCTTGAGGCGGACGATAACCGATCGCCGAGTGAAGACGCCTGCGATTGTACCAGAA
>NZ_JBXUOY010000642.1:0-247 GCF_057196705.1 Streptomyces sp. ATLC9
TAGGCCGGAGATGGAAGCCTCGTGAGGGGTGGAGTTGACCGGTACTAATAGGCCGAGGGCTTGTGCTGTAGATGTTCGCGTTCACTGTGTGGGTTCTGAGACCACGACCGGCCGGTTCCGGTGATTGTGTGTGTCATGGTGTTTCGGTGGTCACAGCGAGAGGGAAACGCCCGGTTCCATTCCGAACCCGGAAGCTAAGCCTTTCAGCGCCGATGGTACTGCATGGGGGACCGTGTGGGAGAGTAGG
>NZ_JBXUOY010000643.1:0-244 GCF_057196705.1 Streptomyces sp. ATLC9
CGGCCCCGCTGATCGTGGCACGGTTCACCAAGAGCCAGTGCCGCCCCTGCCCGGCACGCACGCAGTGCACCAGCACCGCCGACAGCGCCCGCACCGTGGGATTTCCCCCGCGCGAGCTCCGTGACCTGCAACGCCGCGTCCGCGCCGAACAGCAGACGCCCGAGTGGAAGACCCGATACGCGGTCCGCTCCGGAGTGGAGAGCACGGTCAACGAGTTCGCCCACGGCCACGGCATGCGCCGCTG
>NZ_JBXUOY010000644.1:0-244 GCF_057196705.1 Streptomyces sp. ATLC9
CAGCTGTACGGCGCCGGAGCTCCAGTCGACCATCGAAGTGGGCCGGTCGACGTGCAGGGTGCGGGGCAGGACACCGTGCCGCATCGCCTCCACCATCTTGATCACACCGCCCACGCCCGCGGCGGCGACCGTGTGGCCGATGTTGGACTTGAGCGAACCGAGGTGCAGGGGCCGGCCGGCGGGCCGCGAGCGGCCGTAGGTGTTCAGCAGGGCCTGCGCCTCGATCGGGTCACCCAGCCGCGTG
>NZ_JBXUOY010000645.1:0-243 GCF_057196705.1 Streptomyces sp. ATLC9
CCGCGCCGCCCTGCGGCCGCTGGTCTTCGAAGGCTCGGTGACCGCCGGCGGCGCGCTGATGAACACCACCGAGGTGGAGAACTTCCCCGGCTTCCGCGACGGTGTCATGGGTCCGGATCTGATGGACAACATGCGCGCCCAGGCCGAGCGGTTCGGCGCCGAGCTGATCGCCGACGACATCACCGCCGTCGACCTGGAGGGTGAGATCAAGGCCGTGACCGATTCGGCCGGTACCGTGCACCG
>NZ_JBXUOY010000646.1:0-226 GCF_057196705.1 Streptomyces sp. ATLC9
TCCCACATGAACCAGAACCGGTCCTGGCCCGGCGTGCCGAACAGGTACAGGATCAGGTCCTGGTCCAGCGTGATACGGCCGAAATCCATCGCCACCGTGGTGGTGGTCTTGCCACCGGTGTGCGTCAGGTCGTCGATCCCGGCGGACGCGGCGGTCATCACGGCTTCGGTGCGCAGCGGGTTGATCTCCGACACGGCGCCAACGAAGGTCGTCTTGCCCACGCCGA
>NZ_JBXUOY010000647.1:0-226 GCF_057196705.1 Streptomyces sp. ATLC9
CTACTACTCGGGGAAGCACAAGAGGCACGGGATGAACGTGCAGGTCCTCGCCGATCCCTTCGGCCGGCTGCTGTGGGCCTCGCCGACCTTGCCCGGAGCTGTCCACGACGTTCGCGCGGCTCGCGAACATGGCATCGTCGATGCCCTCGCCGAGGCCGGCATCGCATGCTGGGCCGACAAGGGCTACCGGGGTGCCGGCGGAACAGTCCGCACCCCGTGCTGGGGG
>NZ_JBXUOY010000648.1:0-223 GCF_057196705.1 Streptomyces sp. ATLC9
GCTCGCGGGAGCCGCCCTCTCCCCGGTCGGCCTTGGCCTTGCGGTACCAGCCGCGCAGGGACTCCGAGCTGATGCCGAGCTCCCGGGCCACGGCGGTGACCGTCTTGCCCGGGGAATCGACGAGCGCGATCGCGTCCCGCTTGTACTCGTCCGAGTACCGCTTCGTGAACTTGCTTCCCACCTGGTGCTACTTCCTCTGGAACCTCAAGATCCCAGTCTCCAG
>NZ_JBXUOY010000649.1:0-223 GCF_057196705.1 Streptomyces sp. ATLC9
GCGCGCCCAGGCCGAGCGGTTCGGCGCCGAGCTGATCGCCGACGACATCACCGCCGTCGACCTGGAGGGTGAGATCAAGGCCGTGACCGATTCGGCCGGTACCGTGCACCGGGCCCGGGCGGTCATCGTCGCGACCGGCTCGGCCTACCGCAAGCTCGGTCTGCCCCGGGAGGAGGAGCTGTCCGGCCGCGGAGTGTCCTGGTGCGCCACCTGCGACGGGTTC
>NZ_JBXUOY010000650.1:0-223 GCF_057196705.1 Streptomyces sp. ATLC9
GAGGCCGCGATAGGCCCCGGGGAGCTGTCAACCGAGCTGTGATCCGGGGGTGTCCGAATGGGGAAACCCGGCAGTCGTCATGGGCTGTCACCCGCTGCTGAACACATAGGCAGTGTGGAGGGAACGCGGGGAAGTGAAACATCTCAGTACCCGCAGGAAGAGAAGACAACCGTGATTCCGGGAGTAGTGGCGAGCGAAACCGGATGAGGCCAAACCGGTCACG
>NZ_JBXUOY010000651.1:0-223 GCF_057196705.1 Streptomyces sp. ATLC9
TGGCCGTACTCCTTCGTCGCCGCTTTGGAGACCGGCCGCACCTCCTGGTGCGCCCTGCTTGACGCCGTTCGCCTGGGCCCGGCCGACGACGCGGTCACCGTGGCCGCAGCCCAACTGCGCGGTGTGGTCCAGCGGTTGATCGAGGCCGGCCACTGGAAGCCGGGGAACAAGACGATCCTCATCGTGCTGGATGCCGGTTATGACGCGCCCCACCTCTCGTATG
>NZ_JBXUOY010000652.1:0-223 GCF_057196705.1 Streptomyces sp. ATLC9
CCACCGTGCGCCCTTAAAAACTTGGCCTATAGATGCTCGCGTCCACTGTGCAGTTCTCAAACAACGACCGGCCACCCACCACCCCACCCGCACACGAGTGAGTACACCGGGGCCGGCACCGAAGACCCAGCCTCCACGGCCGTGCCCTCAGACACCCAACAGCGCGCCCGACCCGGCCCCGAGCACCCGCATCCGTTCCACACCCCCACCAGGAGGCCGTACT
>NZ_JBXUOY010000653.1:0-223 GCF_057196705.1 Streptomyces sp. ATLC9
TTCCTTCTCGGCGGTGCGCCGGCGCAGGTGTCCTGCGGCATCACGGTGATAGTTCTGCACCATGATCTGCCGCAATGCCTGGATGCGAGGACCGGACATGCGGTCCGCTCCGTGCCGGTAGAGGTGTTCCAGAAGCCGGACGGCGTCGTTTCCGGTGGCAAGAATCCTGGTCATGGGCTTGGTGGGGTTCTTCCCCAGGCGGACCGGCCGGCCGTAGCGCAGC
>NZ_JBXUOY010000654.1:0-223 GCF_057196705.1 Streptomyces sp. ATLC9
TCCGGAAAACACAAGCACCATGGCGGGAACGTGCAGGTCATCGCCACCCCGGACGGCTGGCCGATCTGGGTCTCGCCCGTACGGCCGGGCCGGGAACACGACACCACCTGCACCCGCCACCACGGGCTGGTCGAGGCACTCAACCGCATCGCGGCCGAACTGGACATGCCGACCCTGGTCGACCTCGGCTACGAGAACGCCGGCGACGGCTTCCGCCATCCCT
>NZ_JBXUOY010000655.1:0-223 GCF_057196705.1 Streptomyces sp. ATLC9
GCTGGCGCGCGCTGCAGCATGTGACGGTCAGCCCCAGCCGGATCGGAGCCATCGCCCAGGCCGCCCTCGTCCTCAACAATGCATGGCACGAAAGGGGCTGAGAAAACCTCAGTAAGAGGATGTCTCATGTGGTGACTGCGGTCAGCCGTTTGTAGCAGGTCAGGGCAGCTGCGAGGCCGAGGAAGGCGAGGAAGTGTTCGCCCTTGCGCTCGTACCGGACGGT
>NZ_JBXUOY010000656.1:0-223 GCF_057196705.1 Streptomyces sp. ATLC9
GACGGTCACCGTGGACGGCGACGCACCCTCCGGGAGGGGACGGGACCACACGATGTCGAGCGGTTCCGCCATCTTCGCCAGGGTGAGGCTGCCGTCGCGGAACCGGAACGCGCTGGTGGTGTACTCCGCGGACTTCCGCGACTTCTTCCGCGACTTGAAGCGCGGGTACTTCGCCCGCTTGCCGAAGAAGTTCGTGAACGCCGTCTGAAGGTGCCGCAGGGCC
>NZ_JBXUOY010000657.1:0-223 GCF_057196705.1 Streptomyces sp. ATLC9
GCGGGCCTTCGCCGACGACAAGATCGAGTTCGTGTGGAACAGCGAGGTCGCCGAGCTGCACGAGGACGGCGGCAAGCTGTCCGGGCTGACCCTGCGCGACACCACCACCGGTGCCACCTCCCGGCTGCCGGTGACGGGGCTGTTCATCGCCATCGGCCACGACCCGCGCACCGAGCTGTTCCACGGCCAGCTCACCCTGGACGGCGAGGGCTACCTCACCGTC
>NZ_JBXUOY010000658.1:0-223 GCF_057196705.1 Streptomyces sp. ATLC9
TGGCCGTACTCCTTCGTCGCCGCTTTGGAGACCGGCCGCACCTCCTGGTGCGCCCTGCTTGACGCCGTTCGCCTGGGCCCGGCCGACGACGCGGTCACCGTGGCCGCAGCCTAACTGCGCGGTGTGGTCCAGCGGTTGATCGAGGCCGGCCACTGGAAGCCGGGGAACAAGACGATCCTCATCGTGCTGGATGCCGGTTATGACGCGCCCCACCTCTCGTATG
>NZ_JBXUOY010000659.1:0-223 GCF_057196705.1 Streptomyces sp. ATLC9
TGAGGAACGCGGGGAGTTCGTGGACCCGCGTGACGGGTCCATCACGCTGGCCGACTACATCGGACTGTGCTGGGCGCCGGGCAGGAGGGGAGCTCCCAAGACCCAGCAGGATCAGGAACGTAAAGCGCGGCTTCACATCATTCCGCACCTGGGGCGGCTTCCGCTCCGGAGCATCACGGCGACGACGCTGCGCGCGTATACGGCGAAGCTGGAGGAATCCGTC
>NZ_JBXUOY010000660.1:0-223 GCF_057196705.1 Streptomyces sp. ATLC9
ACCAGACCACCTGAGTCGGTTTAGGGTACGGGCCGCCATGCAACTCGCTAGAGGCTTTTCTCGACAGCATAGGATCATCCACTTCACCATCATCGGCTCGGCATCAGGTCTTACCCTCCATGTTGCGCGGATTTACCTGCACAACGGGCTACACCCTTACCCCGGGACAACCACCGCCCGGGCTGGACTACCTTCCTGCGTCACCCCATCACTCACCTACTAC
>NZ_JBXUOY010000661.1:0-223 GCF_057196705.1 Streptomyces sp. ATLC9
TGACGCAGGAAGGTAGTCCAGCCCGGGCGGTGGTTGTCCCGGGGTAAGGGTGTAGGGCGCCAGGCAGGTAAATCCGTCTGGCATGAGTGCCTGAGACCTGATGCCGAGCCGGTGATGGTGAAGTGGATGATCCTATGCTGTCGAGAAAAGCCTCTAGCGAGTTGCATGGCGGCCCGTACCCTAAACCGACTCAGGTGGTCTGGTAGAGAATACCGAGGCGTTC
>NZ_JBXUOY010000662.1:0-223 GCF_057196705.1 Streptomyces sp. ATLC9
TCACCATGTTCCGGACGGTGAGGTCCTCGATCACGATCGTTTGGTTTTCACGAACGAGCCGAGTGGTGAGCTTGTGCAGGTGGTCACGCCTGCGGTCGGTGATGCGGGCGTGGACCTCGGCAGCCTTCCGGCGTGCCTTGGCCCGGTTGGTGCCGTCGCCCTTGGCCTTGCGGGCCAGCTGCCGCTGGGCCTGGGCGAGGCGGGTACGGTCGCGCCGCTCGTG
>NZ_JBXUOY010000663.1:0-223 GCF_057196705.1 Streptomyces sp. ATLC9
CTGTCGGAGGCCGGGCGCCGGGCCGAGGCCCTGACCGCCACCGAAGAGGCGGTGGAGATCCGGCGCAGGCTCGCGGCCGACAATCCCGCCGCCTACGAGCCCGACCTCGCAGGCTCGCTGTCCAACCTCGGCATCTGGCTGTCGGAGGCCGGGCGCCGGGCCGAGGCCCTGACCGCCACCGAAGAGGCGGTGGAGATCCGGCGCAGGCTCGCGGCCGACAATC
>NZ_JBXUOY010000664.1:0-223 GCF_057196705.1 Streptomyces sp. ATLC9
CAGGCGTAGTAGGAGGAGCGGGCCACGTGCGGCACCCGGCACAGCAGCACGATCGGGTAGTTCGCCTTCTCCGCGTGGATGAACCGGTACAGCTCGCTCACCGGTCGTTCTTCTTCACGAAGAAGGCGGTCGCTTTTTTCAGGATCTCGATTGTCTGCCGCTGTTCGCGGTTCTCCTTGCGCAGCCGCTTGAGCTCCTCGCGCTCGGCGCTGGTCAGCTCGCG
>NZ_JBXUOY010000665.1:0-223 GCF_057196705.1 Streptomyces sp. ATLC9
CCCGCGACGCGGGCGTCTCCCAGGCCACCGGCTACCGATACCCGCACGAAGGCATCGACGTCCTGGCCGAACAGGCCCCGGACCTGCACGAGGTCCTTCACCGCTGCCGGCGCGACGGCATGAGTCACGTCATCCTCGACGGCACACTCATCGAGACGGACCGCCTGGCCGGTGTCCGCGACAACGGCAACGACCTGTGGTTCAGCCAGAAACACAAGGCGTT
>NZ_JBXUOY010000666.1:0-223 GCF_057196705.1 Streptomyces sp. ATLC9
TCGGCCCGGTCAGCGTGCCCCCTTTTTGGCCCGCACGTTCGCGGCGTCCACGATGGCCGAGGTCCAGTCGATCTCCCCGCGTGCTCCGAGTTCGTCCAGGACCGCCCGGTGCAGCCGCCGCCAGACCCCGGCCTTCGCCCAGGCGGTGAACCGCCGGTGTGCGGTCGCCGGCGAGACACCGAACGTGTCGGGCAGCATCCGCCACGCACACCCGCTGGTCAGC
>NZ_JBXUOY010000667.1:0-223 GCF_057196705.1 Streptomyces sp. ATLC9
GTCCAGCAGATGAGGAGAGATGCCTGCGACCTCTTCGAGTGCGGCGCGAACCGACTCGGTGACCAGCTCCAAGCGGGTCAGGTCACGCACCGCGGCCAGGACGTGCGTGGAGTCGGTGCGCTGCGTGGTGCGCTCACGCACCAGGCCGGCCTCCTTCAGGCGGGCCAGCGCGAGGTCGAGGAGGCGGTCGGCACGGCCATCCTCGGCGAGACGATCGCGGAAG
>NZ_JBXUOY010000668.1:0-223 GCF_057196705.1 Streptomyces sp. ATLC9
CTTCGCGGACGTCGTCCTCAAGAGCGACAAGCCGGTCCTGGTCGACTTCTGGGCGGCCTGGTGCGGTCCGTGCCGTCAGATCGCCCCGTCGCTGGAGGCGATCTCGGAGGAGCAGGCCGACAAGCTCACCATCGTCAAGCTCAACATCGACGAGAACCCGGCGACGGCCGCCAAGTACGGGATCATGTCCATCCCGACGATGAACGTCTACCAGGGCGGCGAG
>NZ_JBXUOY010000669.1:0-223 GCF_057196705.1 Streptomyces sp. ATLC9
GTTCTTGCGCACCTCCGACAGCCGCCGGGAGAGGCGGTGGGCCAGGTGGATGGGCAGCGGCATCAGCTCCGGCGTCTCGTCGCACGCGTAGCCGAACATCAGACCCTGGTCACCGGCGCCCTGCCGGTCCAGCTCGTCCTCATCCCCCTCCACCCGGGTCTCGTAGGCGGTGTCCACGCCCTGGGCGATGTCGGGGGACTGCGCCCCGATGGACACCGACACC
>NZ_JBXUOY010000670.1:0-223 GCF_057196705.1 Streptomyces sp. ATLC9
TCGAGAACTCCCAGGTCGGTGTCTTCCTCGCTTACGCCACCAGCCGGGGCCGGGCACTGGTCGACCGCCGCCTCTACCTGCCCGAGCAGTCCTGGTGCTCCGATCCCGAGCACCGCCGGGCGGCCGGCATACCCGACGAAGTCCGGTTCGCGACCAAGCCCCGCCTGGCCTGGGAGATGATCGCCGCCGCGCTGGACGCCGGAGTGGAGGCGCCATGGGTGAC
>NZ_JBXUOY010000671.1:0-223 GCF_057196705.1 Streptomyces sp. ATLC9
CGGAACGGACCCAGCGCCCGACTGCCGCGGGGAGTGCCGATCCGGCGGCGGTGGGCGGCCAGGAGACGGGCGAGGAAGACCACCACCGGGCGGGGGATGTCGAGCATGGCACCATGGGGGACCAACGTGAAGCCTCTGGTGTCGCAGGACGATCTTGTGAGAGAGAACCGTCCTACCAGGGGCTTTACGTCTGCCCGCCACCGGGGCAGGGCTGCCCGAATCG
>NZ_JBXUOY010000672.1:0-223 GCF_057196705.1 Streptomyces sp. ATLC9
GACGGTCACCGTGGACGGCGACGCACCCTCCGGGAGGGGACGGGACCACACGATGTCGAGCGGTTCCGCCATCTTCGCCAGGGTGAGGCTGCCGTCGCGGAACCGGAACGCACTGGTGGTGTACTCCGCGGACTTCCGCGACTTCTTCCGCGACTTGAAGCGCGGGTACTTCGCCCGCTTGCCGAAGAAGTTCGTGAACGCCGTCTGAAGGTGCCGCAGGGCC
>NZ_JBXUOY010000673.1:0-221 GCF_057196705.1 Streptomyces sp. ATLC9
GTAGTAGGTGAGTGATGGGGTGACGCAGGAAGGTAGTCCAGCCCGGGCGGTGGTTGTCCCGGGGTAAGGGTGTAGCCCGTTGTGCAGGTAAATCCGCGCAACATGGAGGGTGAGACCTGATGCCGAGCCGATGATGGTGAAGTGGATGATCCTATGCTGTCGAGAAAAGCCTCTAGCGAGTTGCATGGCGGCCCGTACCCTAAACCGACTCAGGTGGTCTG
>NZ_JBXUOY010000674.1:0-221 GCF_057196705.1 Streptomyces sp. ATLC9
GGATGCGGCGGTGTCCGTAGGTGCCGTCGGACATGTCGAATGCCTTCTTGGTGAGCAGCCGCAGTTCCCCGCGCCGCTGGCTGGTCGCGGAATCGGGCCGGTTTCGCCAGTGAGCCCTTCCCAGTAATGGATCATGACGTTGCGTGATCGTTCAGATGGTGCGGTCGTATTCGAGTTGGAGCAGGACGAGGGCTGCGGCGGCGATCTTCGTGATACGGCTG
>NZ_JBXUOY010000675.1:0-220 GCF_057196705.1 Streptomyces sp. ATLC9
TCTCCACCAGAGGCTTCGTGTGCTTGTCTACCCGTCGGGCGTCGACGTGTCCAGTTCTGCCCTGCGCTTCCTGTCCGCCAAACTCCGTCAGCGCCGCCAAGAGCTCGGCACCCGTTGGCGGCGCCTGAGTGCCGGCCGTCAGGCCCTGCTCACTCTTGCCCACCTCCGCAACGGCCACCCGTATGCCCAGCTCGCGGCCGGGTTCGGCATCGGGACCACG
>NZ_JBXUOY010000676.1:0-219 GCF_057196705.1 Streptomyces sp. ATLC9
GAACGTTGACTAGTCGGCCGGGATTTTCCGGCGTAAGACACCAGTACTGCCTCTCCTGGCGATGTCGGGACGGGGTGTGGACCGTGGTCTTGCGTGGGGGTCCGGGTCGGGTGCGCTGTTGGGTGTCTGAGGGCACGGCCGTGGAGGCTGGGTCTTCGGTGCCGGTCCCGGTGTACTCCGCTGTTCGTGGCGGGGGTGGTGGGTGGCCGGTCGTTGTTT
>NZ_JBXUOY010000677.1:0-219 GCF_057196705.1 Streptomyces sp. ATLC9
CCGTCCGGTACGAGCGCAAGGGCGAACACTTCCTCGCCTTCCTCGGCCTCGCAGCTGCCCTGACCTGCTACAAACGGCTGACCGCAGTCACCACATGAGACATCCTCTTAGTACTCCAGTGCGGTTTCGTGATCTATCCAGCGGGTTCGTCGACGGATCGTCGTCGGTAGTGGCTGTGTCGGGCTGTTGCCTGGTGGCGTCTGCGCCAGATTGACCAGT
>NZ_JBXUOY010000678.1:0-219 GCF_057196705.1 Streptomyces sp. ATLC9
GGCGCCCACCCGACGCGACAGCCGGGCCGTCGGCCTGCCCAGCCTCAGCCCACGGCACGAAAACGGTCCACCGACTCCGTCGGCGGACCGTCACGAAACTTCGAGGTTAGCTTGGCGTTTAACCTCGCCTGTCACTCGACCTGCTGATCTGCGGTTCTTCCCGGGACAGCGGACGCGGCCGTTCTCCACGCTTCGAGATGTCGAGTCACGAAGTTCAAG
>NZ_JBXUOY010000679.1:0-218 GCF_057196705.1 Streptomyces sp. ATLC9
TTTCTGTCGCAAGATCGTTCCTACCAGGGGCCTTACGCCTGCCCGGACTTGGGGGATACCGCGGACCGCGCGACGCGCCTCCCGCTCACGGACGGTGGCCGACGGTTACTGAGGTTTTCTCAGCGCCTTTCGTGCCATGCATTGTTGAGGACGAGGGCGGCTTGGGTGATGGCTCCGATCCGGCCGGGGCTGATCGTCATGTGCTGGAGGGTGCGCCA
>NZ_JBXUOY010000680.1:0-218 GCF_057196705.1 Streptomyces sp. ATLC9
GAGCAAGTACGAGTTCATCGATTCGATGCGGCTCGACAACGCGGAGTGCGCTTACTCCGTCGAGTTCATGTGCAGACAACTCGGCGTGTCCAAGTCCGGCTACTACGACTGAGCTGTTCCCAGTAACCGTCGGCCACCGTCCGTGAGCGGGAGGCGCGTCGCGCGGTCCGCGGTATCCCCCAAGTCCGGGCAGGCGTAAGGCCCCTGGTAGGAACGAT
>NZ_JBXUOY010000681.1:0-218 GCF_057196705.1 Streptomyces sp. ATLC9
GGAGACGCCAGGACTTGAGGGTGGCCATGGCCTGCTCGACGAGTGCGCGGATCTTCGCGTGGGACCGGTTCACTGCCTGCTGACCGGTGGACAGGGTCTCCCACCGCCCCCCAGCACGGGGTGCGGACTGTTCCGCCGGCACCCCGGTAGCCCTTGTCGGCCCAGCATGCGATGCCGGCCTCGGCGAGGGCGTCGACGATGCCATGTTCGCGAGCCGC
>NZ_JBXUOY010000682.1:0-218 GCF_057196705.1 Streptomyces sp. ATLC9
GGCCACCGCACGATCTTCGTTTGTCCACACACCAACCGATGATCACGCGGTGGCCGTACCCGTTTCCAGCCGGGTCCGCAGCAAGATCGCAAAGTCAGACTGGAGTAGTAGGGGTGGTGGTCTCAGAGTGCGGCGGTGGCCGCGGCCTCGTCGGTCTTCTCCCGCTCGGCGTGGTGCTTCTCCGGGGCGTCGACCAGGGCGGCCAGGTAGCGCTCGGC
>NZ_JBXUOY010000683.1:0-217 GCF_057196705.1 Streptomyces sp. ATLC9
CGCCCAGAAGTCGACCAGGACCGGCTTGTCGCTCTTGAGGACGACGTCCGCGAAGTCGGCGTCGGTGGCGGTCACGGTGGCCATAACGATCTCCTTGATTTCTCGGGGTAGTACTCCAGTGCGGTTTCGTGATCTATCCAGCGGGTTCGTCGACGGATCGTCGTCGGTAGTGGCTGTGTCGGGCTGTTGCCTGGTGGCGTCTGCGCCAGATTGACCA
>NZ_JBXUOY010000684.1:0-217 GCF_057196705.1 Streptomyces sp. ATLC9
TGGTCAATCTGGCGCAGACGCCACCAGGCAACAGCCCGACACAGCCACTACCGACGACGATCCGTCGACGAACCCGCTGGATAGATCACGAAACCGCACTGGAGTATTAGGGCGGGGAGGAAACGAAGCTCCTGCGGAGCAGGGCAGGGAACGCCGGTTCGCCGCCAGGGCGGACCGGCGTCCACC
The DNA here is from genome assembly GCF_057196705.1 of Streptomyces sp. ATLC9. Classification (NCBI taxonomy): domain Bacteria; kingdom Bacillati; phylum Actinomycetota; class Actinomycetes; order Kitasatosporales; family Streptomycetaceae; genus Streptomyces; species Streptomyces sp. ATLC9. The sequence goes on from NZ_JBXUOY010000684.1 coordinate 187, forward strand.
CGCAACTGCCCGCACTCCGTCACAAACTGAT
>NZ_JBXUOY010000685.1:0-202 GCF_057196705.1 Streptomyces sp. ATLC9
GCGCGCCCAGGCCGAGCGGTTCGGCGCCGAGCTGATCGCCGACGACATCACCGCCGTCGACCTGGAGGGTGAGATCAAGGCCGTGACCGATTCGGCCGGTACCGTGCACCGCGCCCGGGCGGTCATCGTCGCGACCGGCTCGGCCTACCGCAAGCTCGGTCTGCCCCGGGAGGAGGAGCTGTCCGGCCGCGGAGTGTCCTGG